>CBDTUM010000207.1:0-6258 GCA_965363495.1 uncultured Desulfopila sp. | reverse complement strand
GCAGCCTTGGTTCGGTTGCCATTTGTCAGTTGCAACGCCTGGGCGATCAGGGAATTTTCAAGTTGTCGCACAGCCTGAGGAAGGTTCAGATGTGTCTCCATGGAGGTCGCACCAACCACCCTGTCCGGTGAGATAAACTCGAGTCGTCCAAGGGCCAGATAACGCTGCAAGACATTGCGTAATTCGCGTACATTACCTGGCCAATCGTACTCCATGAGGATATCCATGACATGGCCCGGGATCTTGGCTAAACCCGACGATGGAGACATCTTCTGGACAAAATGGTCGACCAGCAGAGAAATATCCTGCTTTCGCTGACGCAGAGGTGGCAATCTTATTTGTATGATCTGCAAGCGATAGAAGAAGTCGTTGCGCATCTGTCCGCTGCTGACTTTTTCGCTTAAAGAAACATTGGAGGCCGATATAATTCGAAAATCCGAATCGACAGTTTCAGTGCCACCCACCGGTCGATATCCTCCGCCTTCAATGGCCCTGAGCAGTTTAGCCTGCATATTGACGGTAAGTTCGCTTACTTCGTCAAGGAACAGGGTGCCTTTATTTGCCATATCTAAATAGCCGGCGGAATCTGCATGGGCGCTTGAAAAGGAACCTTTGCGGTGGCCGAAAAATTCTCGTTCAAAGAGGGATTCTTGAATCGCGCCACAGTTAACTGCGACAAAGCTGTTGTTTTTTCTTGGGCTGTATTCGTGAATGGCTTGAGCAACTAACTCTTTACCAGATCCCGATTCACCGAAAATAGCCACGCTGGCATCCGTTACAGCTGCCTTCATTATCAGTTCGTATACTTCTTGCATAATTGGAGATCGGCCGAGAATATTGCCGAACCGATAGCGTTCTTTCAAGGAAGCGCGCAATACCTGGTTTTCGTCGTGCAATTGATCCGCCATGCTTTCGGCTGCAATCTGTTGCTCCTTGATTTCTGTGACATCTTGAAAGGTAGACAATAAAGCAGGTGAGCCCTTGAAGGTAATGGGGCTATGACAGACTTGTATCCACAGGTTTTTTCCTGGTCGAGTAAGGTGGTGCACTTGCTCAACCTTATCAGCATTGCCGCCATCGGCAGCATATGCCCTGTACATTTGCATAATTTCATCGATATCGCCTTCGGCAGGGCTGTGCACCAGCCTGCCAACCATGTCATCCGCCGACGGAATATTGAACATTTTGCAAAAGGCAGGATTCACATAACAAAAACGTGAATTCTGAGTCAACGCCACCGCATCGGTAACCTGTTCGGTGAGGATTCGATAGCGTTCTTCACTCTCTTTTAACGCTTCTTCAAAAATCTTTGACCTGAGAACTTTACCCAAACGCTCGCTGATGGCTTGCAGCAAGTGAGACTCTTCCTCAAGGAATAAACCGCGCTCACCTGTGGACATTGCCTCAGTATAGAAAACATCAAGGTCGCCTACGTGCCGGCCATTGAGTATGATCGGGGTGTTTTGGCACCATTGGGTCCGTTGAAAATGGGCAGATACATATTCGTCACCGTCCAGTCTAATACAGGCGCAGGCGCTATCGGGATACTGTAGCGCAGCAGGGATCAAATCGACAGCGTGAGTCAGAATCCAATCAAGAGTGGCATCCTGATTTTCGAGGAGGTTTGAAATACCATACAGGCAATTGAGTTCCTTAATTCTTTCGGCAAGTGCTTTAGTTACATGAGCGTTAGGCATAAGTTTTCAGACTTCTCGGTAGGCAATTTTTTTCTGATCTTTTTGTTTACAGCCACATTTTCTAAAGTATCTTAAAATGCACCATACAGATACACCATACAGAGTATTACCTGTCAACACAAAATCCTTGGCAATCCCAATACATACTCGAGATTTTCCAAAAATGTTTTCTGAGCACACAAAGAAGAACTACATCCAGACTATTTACTGAGATGCTCTCGAATTCTCTCGTATAGAAAGTCAGTGAGTGAGCCCCCCCTTGAGCGAACAGTACTAAAAAGTTACTATTCAAAGTGGTTAAAGAGATACATCTTCTTTCAGGTGAATTTTGAACCTTAAAATGTAAAACCAACAAGGAGCTCTATATGAAAATCGTCCAATGGGAAAAACACCATGATATCGCCGTGATTACTATGTGTAACGAGGCCAATCGTCAAAATTTGGTCTTTGCCGAGCAGATGAACCAGTGTCTGGACCAGATAATGGAAGAGAAAACTATTTTTTCCATAGTGCTAACTTCTTCCGATGAAAAGAATTTTTCTCAAGGAATTGATGTGGAATGGTTGAAGCAAAAATTTACCGAACAAGATTTTGATTCTATCAAAACCTTTATGTATGCAATGAACACTGTTTTTAAACGCCTTCTTCTTATGCCTTTACCCGTAATTGCAGCTATCAATGGTCACGCATTCGGAAATGGTGCCATTTTGTCCTGCGCCTGTGACTTCAGATTCATGAGAAAAGACAAAGGCTTCTTTTGCTTTCCGGAAGTGGATGTAAATATCCCTTTCCTTCCAGGCATGATTGCGTTTGTCAGGAAGGCAATTCCTGAATATCTCTTTAATGACATGCTGTTATCCGGAAGGCGACTGACTGCAACAGAACTTGACCTCAGTAATGTTATTGTCAGTGCCAGCGAAAATCAGGAAGAACTGTTTGGACAAGCAATGGCCTATGCCGGTACCTTTAAGAAACAACGCCCCATATTCGGTGAATTGAAAAAACGGAAACATAAAGAAATCATCCAGATTATTGAAGAAGAGGATCCCAAATATATCGAACCGCTGAATTTGATGATGGATTAGCCCTGCAGACAATCGCACCCTTCAGTCTGAAAGAAGGCAAGCTGTTGAGCTGTTTCCACCCCTTCCGCCACCACTCGTAGGCCTAAATCATGGAAGAGGACAATATTTTGGGGTCGTATCCTTGGTGTTGTCTGTTCTACCTCTTCACTGGTGCTTGATGCTTGCTGAAAAACCACACAGTTTCAATATCAGGCAAACATCTTTGCGATATCACCCTCCAGGGGCTCATTGCGTCCTCATCTCTTCGAGCAGCTCCTCTAAGTTCTCTGCATGTATTATTATCCCGGCGTCAGCTAAAAGTTCATTGAGAGTTTTGGCAAACAATCTCTGGCAGAGCACCAAGGGATCTTGATTTATAAAGAATAGAACCGGCAAGCATGTACAAAAAATTCTTAACATTTGATTTCCGTATGGCACACCACCATAGCGACACTGTTTTTCGTACATTTTCTAATGGGTTGAAGAGATAATATTTGCGTCTGGATCGACCCTGTTGTAATACATGTTTTTTCCGACCGGAGACTTGCAATTCAGTGAGTATTGAGTTCTATTTTAGTATAACGTAATGCAATGGAGGTACACCATGCACACAACTAACCTGCGGAAGGTGGGTGATTCAATCATGCTGGCCGTACCACCTGCTATCCTCCAACTACTACATCTACATGTTGGCGAAACAGTCGGCCTAGCCGTCGATCACGGTCGTTTGGTGGTCGAACCAACGTTACGACCGCGCTACAGCCTGGATGAGCTTTTAGCTCAATGTGACGCATCGGCTAAGGGTAGCGCGAAAGACCACGCTTGGCTGAATAAGAAGCAGGTTGGTCGCGAGTTGCTGTGATGGAGCGCGGCAATGTTCATCTGGTGTCATTGGATCCGACGTCAGGGCATGAACAACAGGGAACACAGCCCGTCGTGCTCGTATCTCCGTCCGCCTTCAATCGGTTGACTACAATGCCGATCGTGCTGCCAATCACTGGCGGGGACAACTTTGCCGGTACAGCTGGATTTGCCGTGTCTCTGATAGGAGCGGGTACAAACACAACGGGTGTTGTACAGTGTGACCAACCCCGAGCCCTTGACCTAGTCTCTCGCAATGCCCGTAAACTGGAAACCGTGCCACCGGCAATCATGGATGAAGTACTAGCAAAGCTCACCCCAATTTTTGAACGAAACCAACAACTTGACAGATGCCGCCAATGCTATCGATTCGCCTACAAGATAACCTGACCAACGGTGAACCTATTCCTATTGCCCATTTCCGTACGAATCGTTGCGGTGACCCAAAAACAAACGAGATATTTTCTTGCATCTACCCATTGAATTAAACCAACTGGTTATGGTATGGGGAGGAATTTTATTTGCCGCCATCCTCCGTTCCTTTACTGGATTCGGATTTGCATTGGCCGCAGTACCGATATTCTCACTGTTTCTTTCACAGGTCCAATCAGCTGTTTTGTGTGTGACTCTCAGCTTAGGGATTGGCGTTATCACCCTCCCCACCTACTGGGATAAGAATTGTTTCAAGCCCTTGGTTCCACTTCTATTGCTGAGCTTGATCGGAACACCAATAGGTGCCCTTCTGCTTATCGATCTACCTCCCAGATTTTTTAAATTAGGCATCGGCATTTGTGTGGTCACATCCTGTGTTTTTCTCGCTTTTTGCCGACCCAAAAAGACACCAGGAAAAACATTCAGGCCAGTATCAGGAAGCATCGCCGGCCTCCTGTCAGGCTTACTCAATGGTGCCTTCGCAATCCCCGGGCCACCAATAATTATTTATGTCATGGCCACAGAAACAGAGCCGATGCGGTCTCGATCCATGATGATAATCTTCTTCACCTTCTCTTCATTTTTAGCCTTAACCACTTATACACTTAACGGTTTTGTAAGTTTGCAGTCGATCTACCTCTTTCTTTTTTCCATGCCGGTCATGTACTTTGGTGACAGATTAGGATATTTGTTACTGAAGCGATTTGGCACCACTCTATATCGATGGCTCTCCTTTATTACTCTATTTATTATAGGTATCATATCGTTGGCGCAAGCATTACGGATGTGAGCATTTAAGGAACCTTCGTGTCATATTTGCACCCATGCCTTCTAACGTCGATTAACAGGAAACAGGCTGGTATTCTGTGTAGAACCCTTCTTTAATTTTACTTCCGCTTTTTCTCCAACCGGGCAAGCAGACTTGAAGAATCCCAACGACTTCCACCAATGGCCCGCATCTTTACGCATCCAGTCAACAGCAAATCCTAGATTGTATTCGCCCGCCACATGGTTTGCTATCGATTTCCCCTCTGTAGTCTTCACTAACCGATCATGGGAAGCGCACTTTTTTCGACATTAGAGAAAATAATCTATTTTGTCGCATCACTCCCTGCAAAAAATTGATTTCATATGGCAGCCTTGCCCCAGCTCAACCGAATCATTCACTGGTCTCTAATTTGAAGGGGGGGGCGTGGGAGCGGATGGACAAGTTCGAGGGGGCTGGATAGAGGCGCCGCCTGGTCCCTTCCAAAACGGGAGCGAGTATTGCTGTTGCCTATGTCTACATCGCCAGTTAGAATAACGCCCACCCCATCATTCCACCGGATCTGCGCGAAAAGCCGTTCAGGCTGGTGAATCCGAACATGATGTGTTTGCATATCTACTAAAACTCACATGTTGCATATCAATAGGATCATAAAAATGAAATATAAATTAATCGCGGTTTTATCATTGATACCCCTAACCGGTTTTTCTGCAACAAACACCTACACAGGTTCAGGTGTTGCAATTCAAGGAGAAGCAGAAGTAAAAATTCAAAATTTGTTCTCATGTAAATACGGGAGATCAAGAATGTCGCCTGTTGGAATAAAGTCAGTGGCTCAAAAGCAATATATAGTTCCAGCTGAAGTCCAGTATGAAGAAGAGTATTTTGCATCTGATCTCTACAATGAATGCAATAAAGTTGTACCACGTTCACTTTCTGAAGTCTCAATTTCCAACGTCCCTGTTATAGAAATCGATAAAGACGGGGAAGTTGTTACCGGCTACATCTTTGCTGATAACTATTTTGAATTGTATGTGAATGGCAAGCTAGTCGGCGTTGACCCCGTACCGTTTACACCATTTAACTCAAATATTGTCCGATTCAAAGTGAGTAAGCCATATGATATGGCTATTAAAGTTGTGGATTGGGAAGAACATTCGGGACTAGGCAGTGAAAATAACAGGGGTAAGCGTTTTCACCCTGGTGATGGTGGGTTTATTGCTAGTTTTTCTGATGGTACCGTCACAAGCGCAAACTGGCATGCTCAGACATATTACACATCTCCGGTCCACGACTTAAGTTGCCTGGAAGAAGTTGGTTCTCAGCGTCTTTCGGGTGAATGTAGTACTGAAGGGACAGATGATTCAAGACATGCCTACTCATTGCACTGGGATATTCCAGCAAACTGGAAAACTAGCCGTGAATATTTAAATTGGCC
>CBDTUM010000206.1:0-6299 GCA_965363495.1 uncultured Desulfopila sp. | reverse complement strand
CTGCTGCAGCAAAGGTTGTTATCCCGAAAATTAAAGCAACGACAAGTAATACCGATATTTTTTTCATTTCTCTACCCCTTTTAACTTTATGTTTTTTATTGGATTACCGATCCTTCAAAAACAATTGTTATCAATATAACACTCCGATTATTCACATCTTATAATTTCACCATAGGGTTCCTCCACTTTTCCAGGGTTTGGTACCTTGACATCTTTTGTCCAGCTTCAGGCTGAACAACCCATTTCTCGTCATACACATCTTATTTCAATTGTCATGCCAGGAGGCAATCTCGATGCCCTGTATAACCCATCATTCTAATATGTTGTACTATTTTTCTAAAACAGGGGCGATAAAGCTGTCATCGCCAGCCACAAAAACAAGGTCACATATAACCAATGGTCACATATGACCAAAACAACAAGAAACAGCGACTCTGTTGCAGGCAGAAGACCAAACTCAATGCAACTACATCGAATCCGACATATCTGGTTAAAGTATTTATCAAGGGTTTTTCAACACGTGCAGTGTCGCTGCAGGGCATTATCATATGCCATCGATAGCAGCAGGAAGACCGCAAAAGGTTGTATATGACCAATAGGTTAAATACAACCTTTGATATTCAGTTTTTAATAGCCTCCCTGTAGATCCATTTTTTGATTAATAATTCATAAAAATCAAAGCGATGGACGACATGACGCAGATCGTTGCAAACATGGCATAAAGATTGCTGAAGCAAAGAGTGACTAAGGCCTGTCGGCTCGGGGCCGCCTTTTTTCGTGGGCGGCATCTTTGAGTCCCAGGTAAGAGTATGAAGGTATAGGTAAAATTAAGAACGTGATTACATGTGCACCTCAAGAAGACAGATAAAATACCAAGAGAGGATACATTATGATTACTAACAGATTGCAGTTTATGGAAACTATCTGAGGTATCCGATGCTGTCACAGGGCAATCCGGAGCTGGGTTGCTGGTGAAAAATCCATGAAAACGCCAATTCAGAAATTGTGCTTCATCGTTACCCTGGCTTTGGTGCTCAACGCTCCCGATGCCGCTTGGAGCCAGGAGGCCTCTTCCCTCCCGGCAGATCCGGTACTTGTCAAAGCCGTTATGTGCGAGTCTATTCAGAAATTAGCTCCAGTCAGTCCGGCTATCGTCTTTTCTATCGATTTGGGCCAGGTCACATGTTTCACAAAGTTTGACCAGGTGGTCGTTCAAACCGTCATTTATCATAAATGGTATCACAAAGGGAAACTGATTTCCGCAAAACAGCTTTCACTCAACCCGCCCCGCTGGTCGTCCGTCTCCAGTATGCAGCTCAGGGATGCAGACAAAGGGCCATGGCAGGTAGCTGTCACTGATGAAAACAACAAACTCCTGTACACATTACGATTCAGTATAACGGATTAAAATCATGGACCCACTGATACAATCTCTGGCCAGCCTGCGCTGGCAGGACATCGTCGATATCCTCCTCAACAGCTATATTTTATTCAGGCTCTACGTGCTCTTCCGGGGTACGAATGTGATTCGGATGGTCATTGCCATCGCCATGCTCTGGATCCTGGAACGGATGGCGATGAGCATGGGCCTGATCGTCACCAGTTGGGCTATGCAGGGCATTATTGCGGCCGCTGCCCTGATAATCATAATCGTATTTCGTAATGAAATTGCCGGTGTCCTGCAAGCCCGCAGTTTCAGATCCTTTTTCTGGGGCATACCCCACCGTCAGATCCAGACTCCGATAGATATCATTGTTGAAAGCGTCTACGAATTGGCCCGCCATAAATTGGGTGCGCTGATTGTTCTGCCGCTAAAAAAAGGCATCGAGTCAGTGGTGCACGGCGGAGTTCCCTGGCAGGGAAAACTTTCACGGGAGATGCTGTTGAGCATTTTCTGGCATGGAACACCGGTACATGACGGTGCCATAGTGATACAGGGGGATCAGATCGTGGAAGTCGCCGCCATTCTCCCTCTTTCGAAAAGTAAAGATCTGCCCTCTCACTTCGGCACACGGCATCGTGCCGCTTTCGGACTGGCCGAGAAGACCGATGCCCTGGTCATCGTGGTTTCCGAGGAGCGGGGTGATGTCACGGTGTTCAAGGACAGAGCGATCATTACCATCAAAGACAGTAAAGGCCTGGATCGAATGCTGCGCGAACATGCCGGCACAGTACATGCCACCAAGGGAGCCAGGCACCGGATAATGGAAATGGGCCTTGCGGCCATGATCTGTCTGGTTGGCATAACCACCATCTGGTTCAGTTTTGCCCGGGGATTTGAGACCTTCGTAACCCTGGAGGTGCCGGTAGAGTTCATGAACAGGGGGCCGAAGATGGAACTTTTGGCCACCTCCGCGAGCAGCGTCACTCTTCAGCTCAGCGGGTCGGGATCGCTGATCAGGTCGGTCCAGCCCGATCAGGTGAAGGTCAAGCTCGATCTGGCAAACGCGGTGGCAGGCAGCAATCAAATCGCCATTGCCAGGGACAGTATCGTCCTGCCGCCGGGTATTCATCTCAAGCAGGTGGAGCCACAGATACTTAAGGTTAACCTCGACATGCTGGACCAGAAAAAACTGCCCATTCAGCTGGATTGGAGTGGCAAACTGCCGGCCGGACTTATCCTGCAGGATGCGCGCGTAACTCCTGACCTGGTAAAGGTTACGGGCGGAAGCCTGGCTCTCAAGAAGATTCAAACCATCTATACGGAAAAAATCCCATTGGAAAATATTACCACCGACGGGAAGATATCCGTGGGTCTCGTGCTTATTCCCTCGTATTTGAAGCTGGACGACGAGTCGCAAAATCATGTTGAGGTGATCTACAAGATAGCCAGGAGACCACCTCTATCTGACGATGATGCTAATAAGTGAGACAAGAACGCAGGTATTCATTCATCAAAAATGAAGTGGCGATTGTTTATAGAGGATAAAGATAGTGCTGCTCAGTCTGCGCCAGGGCACCGGATACCGCATCGATTTGAGTTGAACAGCCCTTGCCACCCGGCAAGAGACACTGACATGGTGACACTATGACACACCAAAAAATGGCAGTATGGCCAGGCAATCCCTACCCGTTGGGTGCCACCTGGGACGGCGAGGGCGTCAACTTCGCCATCTTTTCCGAGTGTGCCGAAAAGGTTGAGCTCTGCCTCTTTGATAACCAGGGCCGCCAGGAGATCGAACGCATCAACCTGATCTGGAAGACCGACCAGGTCTGGCATTGCTACCTGCCCGAGGCGCGGCCCGGCCTTCTTTACGGTTACCGGGTCCACGGCCCTTATGACCCGGAGCGGGGCCAACGCTTTAACCCGGCGAAGCTGCTCCTTGATCCGTATGCCAAAGCAATGTCCGGCCAGCTGCGATGGCATGACGCCCTGTTCGGCTACCAGATCGGCCATCTCCGTGAAGATCTTTCCCGCAGCCAAGCCAACAGCGCTCCCTATATGCCGAAATGCAAGGTGATCGATCCGGCGTTCACCTGGGGTAACGACCGCCCACCTCATACCTCCTGGCATGACACCATCATCTACGAGCTGCATGTCAAGGGCTTTACCTGGCAGCACCCCCAGATCCCCGCAAAGCTGCGCGGCACCTATGCAGGGCTGTCCTGTGCCCCGGCGGTTGATTACCTGAAACGTCTCGGAGTTACCGCGGTGGAACTCATGCCTGTGCATGCCTGTGTCGACGAACGTCAACTGATTGAAAAGGGTCTTACCAATTACTGGGGCTATAACTCCATCGGTTTCTTTGTCCCGGACGGACGATATTCGGCTTACGGACTGATCAGCGAATTTAAAACCATGGTCAAAATTCTGCACTCGGCCGGCATTGAGGTCATTCTCGATGTGGTGTACAACCATACCGCCGAAGGCAACCAGTTTGGCCCCACTCTCTGCTTCCGGGGCATCGACAACCTTGCCTACTACCGGGTTGAACCGGAAAAAAATCGTAACTACAAGGACTTCACCGGATGCGGCAACACCCTGAACATGTGCCATCCACGGGTACTGCAGCTGATCATGGACAGCCTGCGCTACTGGGTGCTGGAGATGCACGTGGACGGCTTCCGTTTCGACCTGGCCTCGGCCCTGGCCAGGGAGCTTTATGAGGTGAACCGGCTGGGCACCTTTTTCGATATCATCCATCAGGACCCGGTGCTCTCCCAGGTCAAACTGATCGCCGAGCCCTGGGACTTAGGCGAGGGCGGCTATCAGGTGGGCAATTTCCCCGTGGGGTGGACCGAATGGAACGGCAAGTACCGGGATACTATGCGCTCCTACTGGAAAGGCGAGGGCAACAATATCGGCGAGTTCGCCCACCGATTCACCGGCTCCAGCGACCTTTACGAAAAAGGGGGCAGACGCCCTTATGCGAGCATCAACTTTGTCACCTGTCATGACGGCTTCACTCTCCACGATCTGGTGAGCTACAACGAGAAGAACAACGAGGCCAATCTCGAAAACAACCAGGATGGAGAATCGAATAACCGCAGCTGGAACTGCGGCAGCGAGGGACCGACTGCCGATCCGCAGATTACCGCCTTCAGAGCTCGCCAGAAACGCAACTTCCTTGCCACCCTCTTCCTGTCCCAGGGGGTACCCATGCTCCTTGCAGGCGACGAAATGGGCCGGAGCCAGCAGGGCAACAACAACACCTATTGTCAGGATACTCCCCTAAGCTGGCATGACTGGACGCTCGATGTCGAACAGGAAGAACTCCTCAGTTTCGTCCGTCGCCTGATCGCCCTGCGCAAGGCCCATCATGTCTTCCGCCGCCGCCATTTTTTCCAGGGTCGTCCCATCAAGGGGTCAGGGGTCAGCGATATCATCTGGCTGACCCCGATGGGCACCGAAATGACCGACGAGGAATGGCAGCATTCTTTTGCCCGCTGTCTGGGGCTTTACCTTGCCGGTGACGCCCTTGAGGAGCAAGATGAAAAAGGAAACCGCGTTGTGGACAACAGATTTCTCCTTCTGGTCAATGCCCACCACGAGTCCATTTCCTTCACCATCCCGGATTTAGCCTCTGTAAGCCGCTGGCAGCTCATCTTCGACACCAGCTGGTCAAAGGGCGACCCGGAAGAAAAACTCCTCTGGGAAACCAAGGCCAGTTACCCCCTGCTCGAACATTCCATGGCACTCCTGGTGGAGTCCCAGGGGTGGAAAAAAGACCTCGATGACAGCCCGACGTGAGCATCGTATGGCGTTCGGGGCTGCTCGTTCCTGACTTTGAAAAGGGTGTGCTTCCGCCTCTGGGCCCCGGTAGCGGAAAAGGTCTCCCTCTGCCTTGACTCCAGCGACAACAAACTCTTACTTCCCATGCCCCGCCGGGACGAAGGCTGGTTCCGTCTGGAAACTGAAGAGGCGAGCCGGGGCAGTCGCTACTCCTTTCAACTTGCCTCCCGCTTCCAGCCTTCGAACGTACACGGACCAAGCGAGGTAATCGATCCTGCCGTTTTCAGGTGGATCGTTCCCTATCTGCATGAGGATTGAAGCTGTGTTATCCGTTATAAACAGAGCCTTTTGCCTCCAAATGCACGTATTAGCTGCTGGGTGTTCGGAGATAAACGAACCCAAATGACAACTTGTTATACGGATCAAAATTGCAAATATAAAAGGAGTATTCATGAACACAAAAAAGAATCAAAATCCCAAAGATGCAAAAGTGTATTTAATTGGTAGTGGAATTTCCTCTCTTGCAAGTGCTGTTTATTTGGAAAAAGATGCCAGAGTACCTGGAAAGAATATAATTATTTTGGAAAAAGACAAAATCCCGGGTGGAGCCTGTGATGGAGCAGGTAATATAGAAGAAGGTTTTGTTGTAAGAGGAGGAAGAATGCATGAAATGCATTATGAATGTTATTGGGAATTACTTTCGCACATACCTTCATTGGAAGACCCAAACATCTCTGTGCGTGATGAATCATATGAGTTTAATGAACGATTTGTTTCAAATGCCCAGGCAAGGCTTTTGAAGGAGGGGAGCAAATTAGATGTATCATCATATGGTTTATCACTAACTCAACAGGCAGATTTTTTAAAACTCACCTTCGTTTCTGAAAGGTCTTTGGGAAATAAGCGAATCGAAGATTGGTTTGACCAAAGTTTTTTTGAGACGAATTTCTGGTTTATCTGGTCTTCAATGTTTGCCTTTCAAAAATGGAGCAGCCTTGCCGAAATGCGCCGCTATATGAAACGTTTTATTCATCTTGTTGACGGTCTTCACCGCTTAGGCGGAATAATGCGCACCAAGTACAATCAATATGATTCCGTTATTAGACCAATGAAAAGATATCTCGAG
>CBDTUM010000205.1:0-6473 GCA_965363495.1 uncultured Desulfopila sp. | reverse complement strand
CAAAGTTTTCTCTCACCGGTCTCCTGGGGCTGCAGAGTAGCAGCCTGTCTCAGCTCGTTGCCTCGGGGAGTCGCTATTGGTCTCTTGGTCCGGTTATCAACCTGAATCTTTTTGACCAGGAAAAGGCTCGAGCCGGGATCGAGATCAGCAAGGCTCGCCATATTTCTGCTCTGGCAGTCTATGAACAGACGGTCCTGAGTGCTCTGACCGAGGTCGAAGATGGCCTCGTTGCTTTTGCCAAGGAAAAGACAACCGTGGAAATCCTCGGTGAAGCAGTCGCTTCGGGGAAAAAGGCGGTACGGATCTCTAATGGCCTCTCTGAAACCGGGCTTGCCGACTTTCTCAATGTCCTGCAGAGCGAACGGGCCCTCTATCAGTCCGAAGATCAGCTGGTGCAAAGCAATCAACGCCTGGCCCTCTCCAGTGGCTTAAAATGAACTCTTCGATGTGCCACTTCACTGCCAAATATGCAACTCCCGGGGCCCGCCGCAGAGCCTTGACCGCCCTCGTAATCCTTTGTCTTCTGGTTCTTCATGGCTGTTCGGAAAACAAAAAGAAGAACGGGGAGACGGGAAATCGCGTCCCAAAAGCCATGCCGGTGACTATCGGCTTCAGCACAATAAAGAGTGTTCCTGTGGCGTTGAATGCCGTGGGTACAGTCGAACCCCTTGCGACTGTAGCAATTAAATCGCAAATTACCGGTATCTTGAAAAGCGTCCATTTCAAGGAGAGTGATGATGTTAAAAAAGGCGATCTCCTGTTCAGCATCGATGAGCGCCCTTTTACTGCCCTCTTCAATCAAGCCCTCGGTACTTTGGCCAGAGATCGGGCTGAACTGGAAAATGCCCGCAAGGAGCCGAAACGCTAAAACCTGGCTGCCGGCAAAGGATATGTCTCAAGCGAACAGGCGGATACTGCGGCAACCAGAGTCGCCATCCTGACTGCGACTGTTGAGGGGGACGAAGCTGCGGTAGAGAATAGTCGTCTGCAGCTCGAATTCTGTTCCATTGTCTCGCCGATTGACGGACGTACCGGAGAGCTTCTGGTTGATGCCGGCAACCTGATCAAGGCCAACGCGGATACCGCCATGGTGACGCTCAATCAGCTCATCCCCGTTGAAGTCTCTTTTACGGTCCCCGGTAAAGAACTGCTGGATTTACAGAAATATCAGTCTGCAGGAAGCCTGCAGGTGCTACTGACCGACATAAAAAGTGAGCCCCTGGCAGGCAAATTAACCTTTGTCGATAACCGAATAGATTCCAGCACCGGGACACTGCTGCTGAAAGCGACCTTCGCTAATAGAGACAGGGATCTTTGGCCCGGCCAGTTCGTCGATGTCCGGCTGGTTCTTACCATGCGTGAAAAGGCAGTCGTCGTTCCGAGTCAGGCCATCCAGGTCCGGCAGGACGGTTCTCATATCTACGTTGTTGGCGAAGACCAGAGGGTTGAAGACCGACTGGTTACCACCAGTATGATCGTCGAGAAAGAGACGGTTATCGAAAAAGGTTTAGTAGGCAGCGAAAAGATCGTCACCAATGGCCAGTTCCAGCTCAGCGATGGCGTAAAAGTACAAGAACGAAAAAAACAGGCAGCAGAGCCGTCTGAAAAATCTGTGTCTAGCGAAAATAAAGGGACAGAGAAGTCATGATCTCCATGTCCGCCATTTTCATCCGTCGGCCGGTAATGACCGTGCTGACCATCCTGCTCTTTGGCCTCATCGGCTATAAACAGTTGCCGGTCAGTGACCTGCCCGATGTTGACTTTCCAACCATAAACGTCAGTGCCTCTCTGCCGGGAGCCAGTCCTGCAACCATGGCCTCATCGGTTGCCACCGTGCTCGAGAAAGAGTTTTCGAGCATCGCCGGGATTGACTCGATGAGTTCGGTGAGTACCACCGGGAACACCAGAATCACCCTCCAGTTTTCTCTAGAGCGTGATATCGATTCCGCCGCCCAGGATGTCTAGGCTGCTCTTGGCAATGCAGCCCTCAGGCTCCCGGATGGCATGCCGTCGCCTTCGTCTTTTTGCAAGGCAAACCCCGCGGCTATTCCGATACTGTATATTTCTCTCAGCAGTCCGACTCTGTCGCTGTCTCTCCTCGATCAATACGGGCAGACTATGATTCAGCGCCTTTCAACTCTACTCGGGGTAGCCCAGGTGCAGCTGCGGGGCACTCAGAAATATGCCGTCCGGGTGCAGCTTGATCCAAAGGCGATGCAGTCCCTTGATCTGGATGTAGCCGAGGTGTCCAAAGCCATCGACAGCCAGAACTCCAATAGCCCGATGGGCCAGCTTACCGCTCTCACCGGATGGTTACGTTGCAGGCCAACGGCCAGCTTACCGAAGCTGCGCAATATAAAAACATTGTTGTTGCGGTCCGTAATGGCCGACTGATACAATCTCTCCGAGATTGCCACGGTGCTCGACAGTGTGGAAGACGATCAGGATGCCGCCTGGTTTTTCACCCGGACAACCAAGGCGCAGTCGATCTTTCTCGCGGTGTACAAACAGACGGGGATGAACACGCTGGAGGTGGCCAGTGAGGTGAAAAAAATTCTGCCGGTGCTGGAAGAGAATCTGCCGGCATCAACCAAACTGACTATCCTCCGTGACGGCAGCCTGCCCATTAAAGAATCTGTTGACGATATCCAGGTCACCATGCTCATAACACTCGTGCTGGTGGTCATGGTCATCTTTTTATTCATCCGCAATATCTCGGCTACGGCCATTCCCAGCATGTCTCTGCCGATGTCCATCGTCGGTACCTTTGCCATCATGTATCTGCTTGGTTACAGCCTGGACAATATGTCGCTGATGGCGTTGACCCTGTCGGTCGGGTTCGCGGTTGACGATTCCATCGTCATGCTGGAGAATATCGTCCGCCATATGGAGATGGGCAAGGGGCGGATAGAGGCAGCACTGGACGGGGCAAAGGAGGTTGGCTTTACCATCGTCTCGATGACGCTCTCGCTCGTGGCCATTTTTATACCGCTGTTTTTTCTCGGTGGCATCATGGGGCGCCTCTTTCGCGAGTTTTCGGTCACCATCGGGGTTGCTGTTCTGGTCAGTGGTTTTGTCAGTCTCAGTCTCACGCCGATGCTCTGCAGCCGTTTTTTGCGTGAACCTCATCTGCTTCATCATGGTCGAATCTACCAGGCCAGCGAGCTCATGTATCAGAAACTGGTTGGCCTCTATGAGCGCAGCCTGCTCTTTGTCCTTCGTTATCGCTTGATAACTCTCCTCTTTTCTTGCGTAGTGCTGGGCGCCACTGTCTATCTTTTCAATATCGTCCCCAAGGGTTTTATCCCCGCTGAAGACCGGGATATGATTCTGGTCTCCACCGAAACAGCCCAGGATATTTCCTGGCCTGCACTGGTGGAACACGGCATGGCTCTTGCGGAAATTACCAGGCATGATCCTTATGTTGACCGCTTGATGCTCGATGTCTCCAGCGATCTGCAGCTGGAAAACCCTGAACTCAATATCGATATCGACCGAGACCGCGCCCTGCTCCTCGCATCTCCCCGCAGCAGATTGAGGAAACGCTGTACAGCGCTTTCGGCAACAGAACCGTGTCCACCATAGACGGGGCGAATGACCAGTACAACGTGATCCTCGAATTTTTGCCCCGCTATCGCACCGATGCATCGGTACTCGAGATGCTCAATATCCGTTCCAGCCAGGGGAAACTGGCTCCGCTTTCCTCTGTTGCCAGAATACACGAAGGCGTCGGGCCGCTGTCAATTAACCACACCGGTCAGTCGCCATCGGTAACCCTGTCGTTTAACACCACCCCGAATGTCGCTCTCGGCGATATTGTCAAGAATCTGGAAAAACTTGCAGCGACTGTCCTGCCCGACGGAGTCCATGCATCTTTTCAGGGCAATGCGCAGCAATTTCAGGAGTCCCAGGCCAGCATGGGCTGGCTGCTGGCACTGGCGGTCATCGTTATCTATATTGTGCTCGGCATTCTCTACGAGAGTTTCATTCACCCTCTGACGATACTCACTGCTTTGCCTTTTGCCGGTTTCGGTGCCTTGTTGACACTGCTGCTCTTTCAGGCCGATCTGTCCATCTATGCTTTTGTCGGCATCATTATGCTGGTCGGCCTGGTTAAGAAAAACGGGATTATGATGATCGATTTCGCGGTGGTCGCGCAGCAGAGAGGCATGTCTCCCGATGATGCAATCCGGGAAGCCTGCGTTATTCGCTTTCGTCCTATCATGCTGACTACCATGGCGGCGCTGATGGCTGGTCTGCCGATTGCTCTCGGTTTCGGGGCTGGAGGGGAATCGCGTCGTCCATTGGGGCTCGCGGTTGTGGGCGGGCTCTTGTTTTCTCAGACGCTGACCCTCTATGTCACCCCGGTTTTTTATCTCTACATGGAAAAACTGCAGCAGTGGCTGAGACGCCGGAAAAAAAACACTGTTCGACAAGCAAAGTGAGCTAGCGAGCAAGCAATACTATTTTTTGAAAGGATTTGTTATCAGCAAAGGACAATGGGCCCGCTTCAAAACTCGTTCTGTGACACTCCCCAGCAGAATTTTTTCCAGCCCCTTGGCTCCGTGCGAGCTGATGACAATCAAACCGGCATCTTTCTCCTTAGCGTATTCGACAATTTTTTCAACCGGGTCGCCAAGTAGCACTTCTCCGGTGCTGCTGGGGAATTGCTTGATATTGTCGGCAAGTAATCCGGTCATTTTTTTTTCCGCTGCACTCTGCAGTTTTTTCCTGCATTCGAGGACATACGGAAGATCAAGCATCTCGCTTCCGGTATATATGTCGACCACGTGGACGAAATGGAGGGTCGCTGTCAGTTTTCTCGCGATATAGGTTGCATAGTCCACCAGTTGGTCGGTAGTTTTTAGAAAATCTACCGGAACGACAATGTGCATAATTTTCTCCATTTTCTCTTCTCCTCGTCAGCTTTTATAATTTCAAGTCAATAATTGATGCTTCTTTATCCTTGTTCTGAGAAGCTTGATGTTGCCCGAAGCAGTGTTTTCTGAACAAGGCTAAGGAGTAGATGTATCCCCTCCGTCCACGGTGTACGTTACATTCCACCTAGTTTAGGCAGAACTGCCGTGGCAAAACTTAATACAAAAAAGAAACCGCACATATCGGTGACGGTTGTCAGGAGTGGGCTGGAAACCAGGGCCGGATCCAGTTTTAACTTCTTGAGCACCAGAGGAAGCATGCCACCGAGGGTGACGGAAACCAGTGTGTTGGCTGCCAGTGCGCCGCCGACTACAATTCCAAGCCATGGATTTCCCTTCCAGAAAAACGCAATTCCACCAAGTAGCAAGCCCAGCACCAGGCCGTTGATGACGCCGATCTTGGCCTCTTTTGCCAGCACCCAGAACAATTCACCAGGTCGGACCAGACCGAGGGAGAGTTCGCGCATGGAAACCGCCACTGCCTGATTGCCGGAGCAACCACTCATGTCACTCACCATTGGTAGAAAAACTGCCAGGGTGATCACTGCGGCAAGGGTATCTTGATAGAGGGCAATGACACTTGCCGCGATGATATTAAGGACAATATTCATACTTAACCAGGACAGACGGCGGCCGGCTCGAGTGAGCAGGGGCATAGTCCGAAATTCCTCGCCGCCGATAATACCACTTAACCGAAGAAACGTTTTCGTTTTTCGTTTGTTGATTGCCTCTTCAATGGCATTGGGTAACACCACGCCAACCAGTCGTCCAACATTGTCGACAACCGGTGCGCCGAGCAGGTTGTGCTCTTCAAAAAAGTCTTCAAGCTCCCTGAGCGAGGATTTGTCGGAGACGTTGAGCGGTTTTGTTAGCATTATCTGGTCCAGCTGGGTTCCCCGGGTAGGAAACAGCATGTCATGCATTCGCAGTACGCCAACTAATTTTTCGTCCTGATCCACGACATAAAAATATTGCACATGGTAGTCAACGTATTCACTCCGGTTGAGTTGGAGATCGTTGAGGACGTCTTTGATCGTTTGATCGGTTCTATAGACCAGAAATTCGGAAATCATCAGTCCGCCGGCGCAGTTTGGGTCATATTCCAACAGCATCCTGGCTTCTTTGGCGTCTTCCTTGCCCATTACAGCAAGAATTGCGTCACTGGTTTCTTCATCCATTTCCCCGAGCACATCGACCAGGTGATCGCTGGACAGTTCTTCCAGAATAGCTGCAGCCTGGGCTGATGGCATGTCTTCTACCAGATCGGCAGCCTGGGTGTCGGGGATATCCTCGATCATGTCAGCGGCATCTTCAGGGCTGAGAAGGCTGAAAAGCATCCGCTGCTCTTCTTCATCCAGGCGGGAGATAGCTCTTGCCGTTTCAGACGGGCTGAGTGTTTCGATAAATTCTGTTAACTGAGTGCTGTTCTGCGCAGCGATCAGCTTATTTAACATATCCCATGAGGGAATTATTTTACTCATATATGGCCTCTTAAAAGTATCGGGCAAGATGTTCGGATGGTGATCGTCGTTCTAG
>CBDTUM010000204.1:0-6620 GCA_965363495.1 uncultured Desulfopila sp. | reverse complement strand
CGGCCACCGATGCGGGCACGCCTGGTTTATTCGCCAGTCAGGCTGTACTCTTTACCGTTAGCTCGGTCAACGATCCACCGGTGGCGGTCGATGAAACGGTTGCGGTTACCAAGGACACTATCTTTAGCTCGACGGTTGACCTTGATTCCAATGACACCGATCCGGATGGCAACAGCCTCTCGGTGGTCGCCGGAACCTTTGTCACCAGTCAGGGCGGTTCACTGGTCCTGGCCGCTGACGGCAGCTATACCTATACGCCGGTCACCAACTTTACCGGCACTGATATGGTCGATTACACTGTCACCGATGGCAGCCTGACCGATGTCGGTACCCTGACCATCACCGTCAATCCGGTCAATGTTGCACCTACCGCCACAAATCTCAATGCATTGTTGACCTACACCGAAGACACTCCGCTCAACCTTACCGATATCGTCATCAGCGACATTGACAGTGCTAATATTACCGCCACCCTGAGTTTATCGGATAGCGGGGCGGGAACATTATCCACGGCAACTTCAGGCCTGGTAACTTCAACATTTGCTTCAGGGGTCTGGACGGCAAGCGGCGCCCTGGCCGATGTCAATACCTTGCTGGCCGGGGTGGTTTTTAACCCCACCGCCAATTATAATGCACCAGTCAAGATCATCACCAGCGTTAGTGATGGGACTGCACCTCCCTTGAGCGGCATGCTGGACATCTCTGGAATTCCAGTTGCCGACACCCCGCGAATTACCTCTATTGCGACGGAGTCGGCAACACAATCAGAGTTAATTTTTGTTACCCCGAATAGCAACGATGGCCCAGAGGTAACCCATTTCAGGATTTCCGGTATAACGCACGGCACGCTCTTTCTGGCAGATGGCACTACTCCTGTCAATTCCGGTGATTTCATCACCCTGGCCCAGGGAGCTGCTGGTCTTCGCTTTACCCCGAACTCTGCAGAAAGCGGAACGATTACAGTGGAATCATCTGAAGATGGTGCGACAATCGCAGCTCAAAGCAGCACCGCTGTAGCCGTGGTAACCGTCAATTCCCCTTTACCCGTTATTGCCTCGCCCGTTGATCCAGGCCTCCAACCAGATACCACGGCGGACATACCAGATATTCTGCTACAAGTTCAATCACCCGCTCTTTCACCTTTTATTCTGGACACAATTGGAGAACCGGCCGCAACGGATGCTGACGACATAGATGATGCCACCACAACCACCGATAATTCAAACGAGGAAGATGACGCTTCCCAGCCTATCATCAATACTGCGCCCTCTTCAGCGGCTGACTTTAAAATTGATCTTATACTCAAACAAGCCGATATCAGCACCTTGTCGCTGCAGGAACTGCATCAGCTGGAGCAAGCCATTCGGTCTGTAGAAAATGAAGTGATACGCCAGGATCTACAATCAGAAATCAATGAAGTTTTGGCTCTTATCTATCAAAAACGCTCACTCCTGGAAACGCAGATGCTCAAGAATTCGCTGGATTCCCTGCGCGATGAAACAGCTCAGGAGGCACGTTTTGATAAAACAATCATCGGCTCAGCAATTGCGGCAACAACCGGCCTTTCTGCCGGCTATGTCATCTGGTTACTCCGCAGTGGGGTGCTCCTCAGCTCCTTGCTTTCGTCTATGCCGGCCTGGCAGCTCACTGACCCCATGGCTATCCTTGCCAGTAGAAAGAAGGACAATGAGGACGATACAGATGATTCGCTGGAAAGCATAATTGAAAGCGGTGGAAAAAAATCCAATACGGCATCGGCTGACAAGCCAGTCGAGTTATAAGGAGTTTGTAATGCTTCGATATAGAGAAAAATTCTTAGGTCCGGAGGGTAAGCATTGATCAGTTTAACCCCGAAATTCCGCATCTCCTTAGGGCAGAGCAGCATGATTGTCAGTCTTATCCTGCTGGCTGGTTTTATCGGACTAATCCCCGACCGTAACGGCGCAATAAAAGATGGACGCTCCTCTCTTGCGGAGACAATTGCCATCTATTGCTCAACGCTCTTAGCCAAGTCCGAACCTGAACGGTTACTGCAGGATTTTGACTTCATCATCGAAAGAAACAGTGATCTCGCTTCGATAGGTTTACGCAAGGAAAATGGCCAATACCTTACCTTAACCGATGCACATGCCGGGCGCTGGGAGCCTATGACCGGTGAGTTTTCGAAAGACTCGCAAATCCGTGTCCCCATCTGGCAGGCTGAGAAGAAATGGGGGCAGCTGGAAATGACCTTTACCTCCAGAAAGGATGGTTTGTTCTGGCAGGTCTTTAATGATCCGATGATTCGAATGCTCGTATTTATGGGTCTCTGCAGCCTGGTGGTTTTTTATTTTTACCTGGGCAGGGTACTGAAGCATCTCGACCCGTCCCAGGCAGTCCCCGGACGAGTACGGGCAGCGCTGGATACCATGGCGGAGGGTTTGCTCATCATTGATAGGAAGGATCAGATAGTACTTGCCAACAAGGCCTTTTCTGATCTGTTTGCGATCCCGCCGTCCGAGTTTATTGGCATGAAAACAGCAGATTTCCCCTGGCTTGATGTCGAAGGGAGACCTGTAGGGCAGCATCAATGCCCCTGGGCGCGAGCGCTTATTGAAGGAGATGTCCAGAAAGACAATATGCTGAAGATGAAGATGCCGGACGACAGCACCCGCACCTTTAAAGTGAATTGTTCTCCGGTGCTGGGTGATAACAAAAACTATGCCGGTGTTCTGATCAGCTTTGATGACGTGACCCAGCTGGAGCAAAAGGAAGTCGAGCTTCGCGAATCAAAGGTGAAGGCTGAGGAGGCAAATCAAGCTAAAAGCGCGTTCCTGGCCAACATGAGTCATGAGATCAGGACTCCCATGAATGCCATACTTGGCTTCACCGATCTGCTGAAGCGAGGCTACGTCAAGAACGAAAAAGAGAGCATGAGATACCTGAGCACCATCCACTCCAGCGGCAGAAGCCTGCTCGAGCTGATCAATGATATTCTCGATCTTTCCAAGGTTGAAGCAGGCCGCCTGGATATAGAAAAAATTGAAGTAAAACCGTACCGGATACTCCAGGAGGTTATACAACTCCTTAAATCCAAGGCAGATGAAAAAAACATTGTCCTGAGTTTTAATGTTCTCACCCCACTGCCGGAAGTCGTAGTAACGGACCCCTCACGACTGCGGCAGATGGCCTTCAACCTCATTGGGAATGCCATTAAATTCACTGAGGAAGGCGGGGTTACGGTCTCTTGTTATATTGACCGGAAAGAGGCGGCAAAGCACCTTGTCATAGATATCTCAGATACCGGCATTGGTATGAAAGCTGACGCTCTCGATCAGATATTTGATCCGTTTGTGCAGGCAGATGCCTCTGTAAACAGGCGTTTTGGCGGTACAGGCCTGGGGCTTGCCATTAGCCGCAAATTTGCCCGAGCGCTGGGCGGCGATATCAAGGTTGCCAGCACAATAGGAGAAGGCAGTACTTTCAGTATTGTCCTGCCAGCTGATACACTTGAAAATGTATCCTATCTCCAGCCTGAAGAAATTGCGGCAGCGTTAATTACACAGGATAACGAAGAGACCGATCGCTGGAAATTTGCTGCAGGCCGGGTTTTAGTGGTTGATGACGGTGATGAAAACCGGGAGCTGGTACGCGTGCTTTTAGAAGATGCCGGAATCACCATCGATGAGGCAGAGAATGGCCAGGTCGCAGTTGAAAAGGCGCTACAACAGAACTACAATATAGTCCTGATGGATGTGAACATGCCCGTCATGGATGGCTATACAGCCGCGACCATCCTGAGAGAAAAGGGAATCACCCAACCAATTATCGCCATGACGGCGAATGCCATGAAAGGATTTGAACAGGAATGCCTGGACAGAGGATATTCCGATTACATTACCAAACCCCTTGATATCACCACCTTCATGAATTTGATGGCGGAGTATCTTGGGGGAGAAAAAGTTGCCGCACCTGCCTCGAGCTCCGACATTTGGCTTGAAGCGTCGAAACAACAGCAAAGAGCTCCGAACATAGAGCAGGCAGCTTGCCCTGCGGCCACCGGCCGGAAACCGGTCATTTCAAAACTGGCCAACCATCCAAAGCTGAAGACTGCGGTGGTAAAATTTGTCGATAAGCTCGATAATGAATTTGTAAAACTGGCAACAGCCGGCAAGAAAGGAGACATGGCCGAACTCCAACGACTGGCCCACTGGTTGAAAGGTGCAGCCGGAACAGTTGGTTATGACGATTTCACCGAGCCGGCAGCATTACTCGAGTCACAGGCAAAGCAGGGAGACAGCGGTCAGGCTGAAAAGACTATCGTGCAGATTGGGGCGCTTGTTCAGGCTATTGTCCGTCCGGAAGGTGAACAAACAGACCCGGTATATGTTGCGGCCGATGAGAGTATAACACCAACAGCAATTAGTGCTTATAATGTCGTTGCTGCAACATCGGCCAGCACTGTCAAACCGGTTGTCTCAGCTCTGGCCAACCATCCGAAACTGCGAATCGCAGTGAAAAAGTTTGCCGACAAGCTTGATGGCGAAATGAAGAAAATGGAGCACTTCTATCAGCAGCAGGATATGGCAGGCGTGACAGGCGTGGCCCATTGGCTGAAAGGTGCTGCAGGCACAGTAGGGTACCATGATTTTACCGAACCGGCAGCTGAGCTTGAACGGCTCGTCAAGCTGCGGGAAACCAAAAGGGCGGGACAACAGCTGCAAAAGATTCTGGCGCTCGCCGGAGCGGTTGTTCCGCCGGACATGCACGAATAACATTAACAGGTGAAGTGGTCTTCAGAGGACCTGCTCATCTTTTTTGATTGGATAGAACGTAATGGATAACATCTCACACAGTCTTATGAATGCTAAAATTATGCTCGTTGATGACGAGCTTACCACTATGTACGTGGTGCAGACATATCTCGAAGAATCAGGGTATAATAATTTTATTCTGGTCGAAGACTCTACCAGAGCCATAGAGACCCTGCACGATTGCTTACCTGATATTCTCCTGCTGGATTTGATGATGCCGGAGGTGTCAGGATTTGATATCCTCAAGAATCTGCGCAACGATGAACGATTCAAATACCTGCCGATAATTGTACTCACCAGCTCCTCCGACGCCGAAAACATGCTCAAAGCTCTTGAACTTGGGGCGAGTGATTTCCTGGCAAAGCCGGTAAACCCCAGTGAGCTTGGGCTCCGGGTCCGCAACACCCTCGCTGCCAAGGCCTATATGGATCAACTGGCCTTTTATGACCCATTGACCAGGCTGCCCAATAAATACATGTTTAGCGATCGATTTGAATGGTCCCTCAATAAAGCAAAAAGGTACAATGATCGGCTGGCCTTATTCAGCATTTCCATTGACAATTTCTCCCGACTGAATGCCTCCATCGGCTTAGCTGAAGCTGATGGGGTGCTGGCCGAGGTTGGTGAGCGCCTGAAGGCTGTGGTGAGAGACGCTGACACCATCACCCGTTCCAACGGAGAAAGCGGAGCACACCTCAGCCTGTTTCGCATGGAGGGGAGTGTTTTTTCAATTTTACTTGATCGAACAAAAACAGCGGAGTCATCGGCAAGTGTTGCTCAACGAATTCTCGACGTGCTAAAAAAACCGATGATTGTCGGCAGTGACGAGATCTATGTTACCGCCAGCATCGGTATTGCCACCTACCCAGATGAAGCAGATACCTGCGTTGCCCTTCGACAGTTGGCTACCAGCGCCAAGGATTTTAGTGCACGGCAGGGTGGAGACATCTTTCATTTCTCTTCCAAAGCAATCAATAATCTTTATAAAAACAGGCTCAACCTCGAGTTGAATTTACGTAAGGCGATTGACAAGAACGAATTTCTCTTCCACTTTCAACCCAAGGTGAATGTTCAAACCGGGGTGATACAAGGCGTCGAGGCATTGCTGCGGTGGCAACCTGAAGGGGGTGGATTGGTATCACCAGGCGAATTCATACCGCTGCTTGAGGACACCGGTTTGATTGTTCCTGTCGGCAAGAAGGCTCTGGCAGATGCCTTTGCTCGGATGGAGGCCTGGATGCGCACAGGCAAGCCCCCGATCAACATGGCTATCAATATCTCCGTGAAGCAGATGGATCGTCCGGATTTTTATGAAGTTATTCAGAAACTGATCCGTGAAACAACTGTTCCCCCGCAACATATAACCCTGGAAATTACTGAAAGTCTCTTGCTGAAAGATATTGAAGCGAAAATAAAGCTGTTGAGTGAGTTCAGAAAACTTGGCCTGAAAATCTCCATTGATGATTTCGGAACAGGTTATTCCTCCCTTGGCTACCTGGCCCGGCTGCCCCTGGATGAACTGAAAATTGACCGAACGTTTATCATAGATGTAGTGGAAAACAAGGACAGCCAGGCGATTGTTTCAACGATACTGTTTCTGGCCAAAAGTCTGGGTTTATCGACTGTCGCCGAGGGAGTGGAAACGCTGCAGCAGCTGGAATTCCTGCAGCAGGCAGGATGTGATCAGTATCAGGGATACTATTTTAGCAGGCCGGTGCCGGAATATGAACTGCTCGATCTATTAAAATGATGTAACTGTTGAGCACACCTGAAGCACTGATGAACAGTTAGAGTCTGTGGTATTATCAGGTTTCTAGCACCTACCTG
>CBDTUM010000203.1:0-6670 GCA_965363495.1 uncultured Desulfopila sp. | reverse complement strand
TTCAGTACTCGCTTGTCGGGTGCTCTGTTCAGTACCCCTTTGAAGGGTGTTCTTTTCTATAGTGGAAAACCAGAAAGGAGAGAAGTATGCAGGACTCAGAAAAACGTGTTGCGCTGGTGACCGGTGCGAACAGGGGTATAGGACTGGAAGTTGCAAGACAACTGGCCAAGAAAGGTCTGAAGGTAATCATAAGTGCTCGAGACCAGCAAAAAGGTTTGGCGGCGCAGAAATTACTCGTCGACAGTGGACTTGACGTGCACTTCACCCACCTTGATGTTACCGATGCAACCTCTATCGTAGCGGCTATCGGCAAAATTGCCGATTCTTTTGGCCGATTGGACGTGCTGATCAATAACGCCGGTATCATGATCGACACGGACACCAGCATCCTGGAATTATCGCTCGGAGTCCTGCATAACACCCTGGAGACCAACGCCTTTGGCCCGCTCCTGTTAAGTCAGAGTTGCGTGCAGCTCATGAGTACGCATGAGTACGGACGTATTGTGAATATTTCAAGCACATTGGGCGCTCTGACCGACATCGTCAATCCGGAATCGGTCCATGCCGGCATGCAGACTCCCGCCTATCGTTTGTCAAAAACTTTGCTGAACGGAATAACCGCACTTCTTGCCAAAGAACTACGTCATCGAAACATCCTCGTCAACGCCGTCTGCCCGGGCTGGGTACGTACAGACCTGGGTGGCCCACATGCACCGGTCTCTCCCAGACAGGCGGCGGAAACCCCGGTATGGCTGGCAACCCTGCCGGACAATGGCCCGACTGGTGGCTTTTTCCGAGAACACCAGCCTCTTTCCTGGTAGTTGGGAAACGAGATTTCTGCTGCACCCAGTCCTGCAAAACAGGACGAAAAAGAGCAAGGCTGGCTTCAGCCTGAAGAGGTTCTTACGGAGGACTCACTTCTTTGCAGCCACAGTTTTCAAGAGACATACAAGATCCTGCCAACAGGAACGGGTATCTGCTGCAGTTCGCCGCAATGTCCAAAAGCTCAGGCTGTTCAAAACCATAAGGCAAGAATTTTGCATATACTTTTTAGAAATCGTGTTTGTTGAGACGATAAAACAGACGAACCCCAACGAACGGGTTCGACGTTCTTCATAAACAGGAGGAAGCTATGGAATTAAAAGAAATATATATCAAAACTGTTGAAGAACAGTTAACTGAATGGAAAATGGAGATTAACAACCTTGAGGCAAAAGCCGGCAAAACGCTCGCGGAGACACGAATCATTTATTTGCAGAAAGTGGATGAGCTGAAAGCAAAACAGAATGCAGCATAATTCAATCTAAAAAACCTCAGAGAGGCCAGTGAAGAGAGTTGGGAGGATCTCAAGATAGGCTATGAAAAACTGCAACAGGATATAAAAGCATCTATTGAGAGCGTGCAGACTTCTTTTAAGTAACCTGGACAGCATCTCACTCAATTAAAACCCACTAAAAGCGCATGCAGCGGTGGTTATGGAATGGATTGTCCAATTCACCGACCAAGGTCGCCGGATGCTGCAAGAGCAACTGGAATCGGCCTGAAACTATTAAAAAACTGATCAAGGAGATCACATTATGAAAAAAAACTATCTTACCACTCTGTTGTTTATAACATCCCTTGCTTTGGCACTGCTTACTTTTGGTTGTGACTCTCAGGGACCAGCAGAAAAAGCAGGTGAAAAAGTTGACAGCACGGTTGAAGCCACCAAAGACGCGGTAAATGATGCCGCCGATAAAATTACCGGTGAAGGGCCGGCAGAAAAAGTCGGCGAAAGTATAGACGAGACGGTTGAAGATATGAAAGATACGGAAAAACCTAAGAATTAAATCTCGTCTGACCGGCTTCAGGTACCATTTCTGACTGCTCCTGCAATGGCCTGACATTCACCGCACAAAGGCGTTAGTGCGGTGAATGTCGAGCGGGTCGATCCGAAAACTTCTAACCCGCATTTCTCATGAAAGACCTTAGAGGTGATTTTTATACTTTCACGGCAATGGACTGGATATGCGTCCAGGATGGGCCTGGTCCTCCAGCAGATGGAACATCTGTTCCATTCCATATGAAGTATTCCTTTATCGTCTTGACTTCTTTTCCAACGACAATTAAATGCTAGCACGTATTTATTTCAACCTGCCAGCAGGTGCGGTTAATGAGCTTATCGATATGGCAGAACAGTCTGGAAAATTTATTTTTTTTCGTGCTATGTAAAATCTTCATTGAGGATTACTACCCAGCTGTTATTTTAGTAACCGTTCACCGAAAAACCGCTAAATCCTGAATAAGCTCCGAACTGTAGACGTTCACCAGTCCCGGAGATGCACGAAAAAAGTTATTAAACTGCACGATTGGTACGTTTAATGGCTGATGACAAAACAGATCGGTGCTGGTGAACGCTTACTTATTTTATACCGTTCTGTACAATGGCTTTCCTATAACCGTTCAACTCTAACTAAAAACGAATATGAAAACAAAGAAGAAACTCTTATTGCTTGTTATGGGCTGTAGCATAGTTCCTCTTCCCGGAGTCGTATCCGCAGCAGAAGTGGGGCTTGGCTACGGCAGAGAGCTACGCAGCGATACCGACCTGGAACAGTATGAAATATTTGACCGCCAACCTCTGCCGTATACTGCCGAATGGGGTAATATCGTCAAGCTGGCTACGGCAGTAGAATACGGCGCAGCCTTAATCCACTATTACGGAACCGACGATGCCGTGACAGGGAGATTTTCGGCTATGCCCATGGTTATTGTATCGCCTTACCATAACATCAATATACTTGCAGGAATTGGAGCCGGCTTTATGATAGGGCAAACCGAGTTTGGCGAGCACGACATAAGTGGACCCTTTCTGTTGAACGCCAAGGTTGGACTGCAGTTTCTAATCGGAGAAAGATGGGGTATAGAATATACTTTTTACCATCAATCCAATGCCAGTATATATGACAGTAATGACAGCCTCAACATGAATCAACTGGCAGTGACTTACCGTTTCTGAACACAATATCTCGTTACCACGACACCTCACAGAATGGCCGACCGGCTATGACTATAGATTTGCCGTAATCATTCACCGGAACGCAGCAGGTACGCGCATAACCCGAATCAGTAATCGTTCAACCAGAGCTCCAGGTTGAACGGTTACGATTTGGCGAAGGCAACTGATGGCACTGATCTCAAAAAACAAAGACAAAGCTGTGGGACGACTGCCACAGCTTTGTCCGTTCTACGCAACATCGGCTCGAGGAGCCCAGTAGATGCTTATCCTGTTGATTACCCTGGAATGCATCGGTTTAGCGATCATTCCGCATGTGCTTCTCTCCGGAAAAAGATCTGTCTCAAAGCTGATTTGGATCAGCGTTATCCTTTTTTTACCGGGCCTCGGTAGTACCTGGTATCTGCTGATCGGCAACGACCGGGTACGGCGGCGTCGCTTAAGACGGCGAGCCAGTCGGCTCAGACATGACAAGGCAGAAGCCCAGCAGTTCGGTCATTTCACCGGACTTGTTCCGAGGGAAAAAGACATATTATCCACCTTGTCCCGGCTGTGCAGACAGCCGATAACCTCGATTATCGAAGTAGATACCTATTACAACGGCAAGGAATATTATCCGGCACTTCTTCGGGCGATCCAGGAGGCCACCCGCTTCATCCACGTGGAGGTCTATCTATGGCACGACGACAAGATAGGGCGGAAGATCCTGACAGAGCTCGTTAATGCAGCAAAGAGAGGCGTGGAAGTGCTGGTGCTGGTCGACGAGATCGGTGCCATAGAAGTGAGTGAGCGATTCTTCTCGCCCCTGCTTAAGGCCGGTGGAAAATTTTCCTGGTTCTACACTTTCCATCCCCGACGCAATCGATATTTCTTTAATCTTAGAAACCATCGCAAACTGCAGGTAATCGACGGGCGTCTGGCTTTTATCGGCGGCATCAATATCGGCCAGGAATACGTAGGGTTGGAGAATTCCATGGACGATTGGAAAGACATGCAGCTCAGGGTTGAGGGCGAGGTGGTCAACCATCTTGACGAGGTATTTCAGCGTGACTGGTATTTCGCCACGGAAGAAGAGCTCCCCGTACAACGACAATTTGAGATCTTCAAGCAACAGGAAAGCAGGTGTCCAGCGGTCATAATTGAGAGTGGCCCGGACTCCAACTACGGCATCGCCCTCACCAGTCTGCTGGCGATCATCAACTCCGCCAGGCAGCAACTGGATCTGTTCACGCCCTACTTCGTACCCGAGCCCTCGTTAATCAGTGCCCTGCAGATCGCCGTCGCCAGGGGGGTAGTCGTTCGTCTGATGATAGCCAGGAAAAACAATTTCCAGTTCCTGGTTGACATCGGCCGCTCCTTTTACGACGAACTCCTCGCAACAGGAGTCGAAATCTACGAATATGGCATCTGTATGCACCACTCGAAAATGATCCTTGTCGATGCGACATGGATTCAGGTCGGCTCCGCTAATCTGGATGCCAGATCAATGTACTTGAACTTCGAACTGGGTGTTTTTTTTAAATCGCCGGAGCTGTACCGAACTATGGAACCTCATATCAAACAGTTATTCACCGACGCAGTACGGATTGATAGGCAAAGGTTTGCCCAGCGCTCTTTGTACCAGCGTTTAAAACAGGGATTTCTTGGGCTGTGGGCTCCGATTCTTTAGCCGAAAAAATCGTGTTTTAAGATATATAAGCAGAAAACCGCTGCTGCGAAATGTGCTCAAGGGGTTTCACCTCAGCGGAATTGTTATGCCGCCATCATTCTATTCGATCTTTTGCCGTCTGCAGCGCAAGCTCTTTATCCCTGGTAAACAGCTTCCATTTCATTGCCGAGGAGTGGATACCCGCTTTCTTATCCTGCCCCCGTGCCAAGTACCAGTGGCCAAAATTTTCGACTGTGGCGAAGGGGTGGTTTTCGGTACAGAAAAGACCGCAGGGATTGATCTCTTTATAATAGATCGTTTCATCGGGGTCGTCATCGTACGACATGTTTTTCGGCAGTTCTATCTCCGACACATCGATGTTTTCCGCTTCCTTCTGATCCAGCCAATCTGAAATATTCATATACGCCTCTCAAAGATTCGTTGTTCATGCATCTTACCGGCTGAAGCTGCGGCACCGGCACAACCTCTGCCGATTCCGCCATCGACATGGATAAATCTACTCGTTAAGCAGACTCTCTCCTTGTTCCGGAGTTCTTGACATGCGGGCCTGATCACGGAGCTGCAGCTCCTCGCTCTCCAGGCTGCCTTCGGCTTGCGTGGTTATTTGTTCCTTATCGGCTCTGGGGGGAGAGATGTTCTGTACCGACTCCGTCGCCGGGTCGGCGGCTGAAGTTTTTGATATATGTACCGGGACACCGTCTGGGAAAATTATTTCTCTGGCCTCATCCGGCATGGATATATGCTCTTTTTCAAAGGATTGCTTCACGAGTCGGATCAGCGATGACTTGACCTTCAATCCATTATAGCTGGAGCCGTCATACCAGAAATAGATGATCAAATTTACCGTAGCCGAACCGAGCCGATCAACCAGAACCAGCACCTCCGGTGCCCCCAGCACTGCAGGGTGGTCGTTCAGGACTTTTAGGGCGACCTCCTGCGCATGAGAGGCATTGTTCTCGAAACCGATGCCGACCTCAAACATTTCCCGCCGGTTGGGGTTAGCCGTATAATTTCGGATAATACTCTTATACACTATGGCGTTGGGTATCTGCACATGATTGCCATCTGGATTCATCAGCACAGTACCGCGGGTGGTCACCCGTTCAACAACGCCGATATTATTGCTTATTTCAACCAGATCACCGATGCGAAATGGGTTGCGAATACTGATCAGGATACTGGCCAGATAGTTTTCCAGCAGATCGCGAAAGGCGATACCGGCGATCAGACCGGCAATACCGGTACCACCTAAAATCGTGGTGGAAAGTCCGGAGAGACCGGCGACCTGCAGTGCCAGGTAACAGCCAAGCAGAAAGGCCAGAATACTGAGCACCCTGGCCGCCACATCTGCCAGCAACGGATTCAACCTTTTATCTAAAACTTTTCGAAAGCCATAAACGGTTAGTTTGGCAAACAGGATGACCACAAGCAGGACGACCAGCCCCAGCCCGAATCGTGGGAGCCCCTGGAGAAAATATTTCCACAGCAGACTGACTTCGTTGATTGCCGGGTACATGTTCCACGGTGAAGGTTCGACAACTTCTATTCGGTTGACCACAGCCACAACATCCGTGACTTTGCCAGCGAGTGTTCCCGCCCATAAGCGGTTGTCTTTTGCGTCGGTGCGCCCGTCGAGAAACACCACTCCTTCTTCAACCTTGACGGTGATACCCGTAAACCAGCCGGTTGCCTTGAGAATCTTGGACAGGCGCTGGTTTATGGCCTGATCGTTGGCGATTGGCTGAACCTTGATCTCTTCAGCAACCGGCATATTCTGCTCGGCAGTAGGAGATACACCACCATTGACCATTTTTTCTTCCTGAGCCCTAGCAGAACAGATCGTGATGCCGATGATGCAACCGCAGAAGAAAAGCTTACGGATGCAATGAGATATTCTGTAAACCATCCGGGATTGCATAGGAGTCTTCCTGGTCATTAAATGTATTGAGCGCCGCCAGCAATAACCGGTATCGCTGCAGCACATCTTCTTTATCGTTTCGTTCCGG
>CBDTUM010000202.1:0-6677 GCA_965363495.1 uncultured Desulfopila sp. | reverse complement strand
CGAGCTGAATGATGCCGATCGGCTGGAGACAGTTTCGGTGGAGAGTCCTGATCGGCGCCAGACTTACCGTATGCTCCCCGCCAAGAACCACGGGAATGCCTTTTTTGTCGGCTACGGCCTCTACCTCTTTTTCAATACGCCCGAGGAGCGTGGCAATATCACCTGAGCAATCGACAAATGGCCTTGTTTCGATTCCAGCGACAAGTGGCTCTGACAATCCATCCCAGCGTTCAAGCTGCTGTGATGCATGCAGTATGGCTCCCGGCCCAGTCGCCGTTCCAGCGCCATAAGATACCGTCTGTTCCAGAGGTACTGGAATTATATGAAAAAGCGAAGCAGTTTTTTCCTGCCCGTTCGATTCTATCTCCGACTCGAGAAAACCAGGGAAAGTATCAGTTTGCACAATCTTGCACTCCTAGGACAATCTGTTTTTGAAATCTTCATAGCCAAACGATCGGACACATTCATAGCGGTCATCATCCGGCTCATAGAGATAGATAGACGGCAAACCCACCCCATTAAAGGTATTGTTTTTGACCATGGTGTAAATGGCCATATCACTGAAAACCAACTGGTCTCCAACGACAAGAGGCTGATCAAAGGAATAGACTCCTGCCACGTCCCCGGCCAGACAGGAAAGGCCGCCGATCCGGTAGGAATACTTTTTTTCCCCCTCGACACCAGATCCGATTATATGCGGTCGATAGGGCATTTCCAGAACATCCGGCATATGGGCCGGCACCGAGCTGTCCATAATGGCAATATCCATATCCGCCCTGGTGATATCGAGTACCGTGCTCACCAGATACCCGCAGTTGAGCGCTACCGCCTCCCCTGGTTCGAGGTAGACCTGCACTCCCCATTTTTCCTTGAAAGCATTGATGACCCGAATCAGCCGGGCAAGGTCATACCCGGGTTTGGTAATATGGTGCCCTCCTCCGAAATTGACCGTGCTCATCCGGGGGATCAGATCACCAAACCGCGCTTCCACTGCCCTAACTGTGCGGTCGAGACAATCCGCATCCTGTTCGCATAAGTTATGCCAGTGCAGGCCGCTCACTTTTTCCAGGAGTTCTTCCTGCAGTTGCTCCCGCCTGATGCCGAGACGAGAATCCGGCGCACAGGGGTCATACATCTCCACAGCTCCCTCGCTGTGCTCCGGATTGATGCGAATACCAAGCTCGATCTTCTTTTCCGCCCGGGCCGCGTGTTCCGTTATCATCGGCTGGAACCTTTCAAGCTGCGCACAGGAATTGAATAGAATATGATCTGAAGTCCGGCATATTTCTGCCATATCTGCCAGAGAGTAGGCCGCCCCAAAAGTATGGACCTCTTTGCCAAATTCCTCAAACCCGAGCCGCGCCTCATGGGGAGAGCTGGCGCAGACGCCATCAAGCGTTTGGGCAATAAGTGGAAACAGGCGAAACATGGCAAAGCATTTCAGGGCCAGCAGAATTTTGCAGCCCGTTTGCGCCTTGACATCGGCCAGAATAGCCAAATTCTGGCGCAGCAGGCCGACATCTATCACGTAGCAGGGCGTCTTCAGTCGAGCGGGATCAAAGCGATGTTGAGAATATCCGTTCATTAGAGCTCAATAGCGGTCCATGGCAGACCGTAGCGATTGAGTGCATCCATAAATGGATCGGGATCGAACTGTTCCATATGCCAGACCCCCGGTTGGTGCCAGGTTTTTTCCAGCATGAGTTTGGCACCAATCATTGCCGGTACGCCGGTTGTATAGCTGATCGCCTGCGAGCCAACTTCCCGATACGCCTCTTCATGGCTGCAGATATTATAGATATACAGTTTTTTCACTTTGCCGTCTTTTATGCCTTTTAACACACAGCCAATACAGGTTTTCCCTTTGGTGAGTGGACCAAGCGATGACGGTTCGGGCAAAACTTTTGTTAAAAACTGGATGGGGACAATCTGCTGCCCGCCAAACTCAACCGGATCAATTCGGGTCATACCGACATTTTCCAGTACCCGCAGATGGGTGAGATACTGTTCGCCAAAAGTCATCCAGAACCGGGCCCGTTTCAGCCCCCGCAGGTGTATGACCAGAGATTCCAGTTCCTCATGATACATGAGGTAACATTTTTTCGGCCCGATCCCATCAGGGAAAGTATAGTCCATCGACCAGGAGAGCGGATCAGTCTCCACCCACTCACCATGTTCCCAGTAGCGCCCACGCTGGGTGATCTCACGAATATTGATTTCCGGGTTAAAATTGGTGGCGAAATGCTGACCGTGGTCTCCGGCATTGCAGTCAATGATATCCAGCTCATGGATTTCATCAAAATGATGTTTCTGAGCCCAGGCGCAAAACACATTGGTCACCCCGGGATCGAAACCGGAACCAAGAAGCGCCGTGAGTCCTGCTTTTTCAAAGCGTTCCCGGTAGGCCCATTGCCATTTATACTCGAACTTTGCTTCTTCCAGGGGCTCGTAGTTGGCCGTATCCAGATAGTCCGTACCGGTTGCAAGACAGGCATCCATCAAAGCCAGATCCTGATACGGCAGAGCCAGGTTAACCAGGAGATCGGGCTGCACTTCTCTCAGTAGAGCAACAGTCTCAGGTACATTATCCGCATCGAGTTGTCGTACCTCGATTGTTCTGCCGGTTCGCTCCTTAATACTTGCGGCGATCGCCTCGCATTTGGCGAGAGTTCTACTGGCGAGCACAATCTCCGAAAAACTGTCTGCAAGAAAAGCGCATTTGTGCGCAGTCACCCCAGCCACTCCGCCTGCTCCGACAATCAACACCTTCGACATCATAACCTCCATAAAATATTACAAAATCCAGTCACTACGGACTCTCCAGCGATGCCTGGACTGAGCCGCGCTAAATCGCCTGGCTTATTAAAAATAACTTTTTTCCCCTGAAATTAGTAAATAATCACCCTGGCATATATAATCTACTGAACAGCGCATAGTCCAAGAAAAACTGGACAATTATTCTCCTCATCCTTTTCAGTACTATGCGGAATGAAAGAGTTGTTGCTGAATATCAGTGCCTTACTGATTTGTTGGGCCCGGTTGTGCACGCTGCAGCGTCGCCGGCCTTTGTTTTTTAGCTAAAAAGAGTATTCATGTCGCCTGCGAGCGTATTTAAGTCGAAATTTTTCTGTAATAGGTTTTCTTCACTCAGAAGACTTGTTCTGTTCTTTTCTCTGTCTGTCTGTCTCTTTGGCATAGGCGAGAGCAAGGACTTATTTACCCTACCAGAAGAACTCCTCAGCACTGTAGCATCACAATACGGTGATTTCGCAAAGCGCCGCCTGCTGTCGTGGCAAGCACTTATCCGTGACGATTCAAATACTTCCGACATAGAAAAGCTGCATAAAGTAAATCAGTTCTTCAACCAGGTACAATTCATTGCTGACAATATACATTGGGGAAAAACGGATTACTGGGCCACACCTGTTGAATTTTTAGCCACTGGCGGGGGAGACTGCGAAGATTTTTCCCTGGCTAAATATTTCACTCTCAAGGCTCTCGGAGTGGCAGAGAGCAAGCTTAACATGACGTACGTTAAAGCATTACAATTAAACCAGGCACATATGGTTGTCACCTATTATGCAACTCCTAATGCAGTACCACTGGTTCTTGACAACCTTGTGGCTGACATAAAACCAGCAACAAGCAGAAAAGATCTTCTCCCCGTTTACAGTTTTAACGGGTTAGGGCTTTGGCTTGCCAAATCTCGTGGCAAGGGACAAAAAGTAGGCAGCAGCGACAGACTCAAACGATGGCAGGATCTTCTTACAAGAATGCCGGAAGGACTGAACTGATTCGAAGGATACCCTATGACACTCTTCAGACAGCTACTCATATTTACCCTGATTCTCTTTGTGATGCTTTTTACCGGCATCTGGATTGAAAAATTACACAGCACCCGCTCATTTCTATTCACTCAGTTAGAATCCCACGCCCAGGATACGGCAACTTCGCTTGGACTGTCACTGTCCCCGGTAATGGCGAAAAATGATATTGCAACAATAAATGCCATGATGAATGCGCTCTTTGATCGGGGATATTACAAAGTCATCAGTTTGCGTGACATGCAGGGTGCACTTATCACCGAACGAGTCCTGAATGTCGAAATAGCAGGTGTGCCTGATTGGTTCGTCAACCTTGTCCCCATAAAATCTCCCAGTGCCGAATCTCTGGTTATGGCAGGATGGAACCAGGCAGGCAAGCTGTATGTGGAGAGCCATCCAGGATTTGCCTACCAAACAATGTGGGAAACCATGATACGAACAAGTATCTATTTTTTATTTGCTGGAGCAACCGTTCTTATTCTGGGAGGTCTTGGTTTACGCATATTACTCAAACCGCTCAAACGCGTTGAGTTACAGGCCGAAGCGATCTGTCGGAAAGAATACCGAATTCAAGACACATTACCTAAAACCAGAGAGCTTCGTCAAGTGGTTGAATCGATGAACCGCATGACGACTCAGGTACGTGATATGTTTTCCGGACAGGCAAAAGTTGCCGAGCGCCTACGTCGAAAGGCCTACAGTGATCAATTGACAGGTCTTGGTAACCGCCGGTATATGACCGCTCAGGTCGAATCCCGCCTCGAAGCGGCACAAGAGGGGGTACGTGGCGCCCTGCTGATACTTCAGCTTGATAACCTGCAGAAAGTCAACGAGCTTGAAGGATTTGCCGCAGGTGATGCACTCCTGGTAAAAGTTGCCGAAGTTATAAAAAATGATACAAAAATGTTCAATGATGTCACACTCGCCAGACTGACTGGTGGTGATTTTGCCATATTTATGTCGGGAATCAGTTCCTCTGACGCCTATGATCTCGCCGAAAAACTGAGCCAAACAGTTACCCGTTTGGCAGTGGAAAATATTAGCCACTCAGATAACCTCGCCCATATAGGTGGTGTAATATATGAACATGCATCAACACTGCCAAAACTACTCTCCGAGGCTGATAGTGCCCTGCAGGCAGCCCGTCAGAAAGGGCCGAACAAATGGCTCGTCACCTTGCTTTCTGCAAAAGAAAATAATGTGGTGAAAGGGAAAATGTGGTGGAAAGAAACCCTCGAACACGTATTGCAGGAAGGTGATATCATCCTCTTTAGCCAGCCGGTAATAAGTAGCAAAGAGAATAAAAAAGTATTGCATCAAGAATTACTCTCTCGCATCGCCATAGAATCCGGAGAGATTGTAAGTGCTGGAATTTTCGTACCACTAGCTGAGCGATTGCAACTGATTTCAAAGCTTGACAAGGTGGTTCTCACTAAAGTTTTTGAGCAAAAACAGGCAATGGCAAACCTGCAGACTATTGCGCTCAATGTTTCCCCTTCATCGCTTAAGGACTCAGTTTTTGTTGAATGGATACTTACAGAGTTACAACAACTTCCTGACGGTTCACCACATATCATCTTTGAGTTTCCAGAGTTTGGTGCTGTGCAGTATCTCAATATTGTGAGGGATTTTTCCCGCAAGATCCAAACATTAGGTCATGCCATAGCGCTTGATCACTTTGGTCAAAGTTTTTCTAATTTCGGTTATTTAAAATCTCTACAACCGGAATATGTAAAAATCGACCGAGCCTTTACCAAAGAGCTGGAGCATGATCATGGCGACAGTGAATTTTTCATTGGTGCACTCTGTGGTGTTGCGCACAGCCTCGACATTCGAGTTGTTGCCGAGGGTGTCGAACGGGAGGAACAGGTAGACATGCTCCTGGAGCTTAATGTTGATGCCCTGCAAGGCTACTTGTTTGGTAAACCAAAGCAGATATAAAAACCTCGCCTCTCCATGGCATATAAATATAGTACTTTGGTACAATTCACTTATAGAAAAAAAGAAGATAGAATAGTCCTTAGAAGAAATGAAAGGACCGACAGCTTCGCCGTATCTTTTTATCTCAAAGAGAGTCTGCGTCAAGCTATACCGACAAAGCACTATTTTCTACATAATAAGCAATAAATACAAGGGTAAACCATGACTCAATCTGGAAAAGTCCAAGCAATAACCGGCCTCGCAACTGCACGTACTCAAGAAGGACAAATTCGAGAACTACATATCGGTGATCTGGTCTATGAAAATGAAATTATCGAAACTTCTGCAGGGGCCAGTATTTCAATTATTCAAAATGATGGAAACATTATTGCCTTGGCAGAGAACAACCAGATCTTTCTTGATGAATCAGTAAATGGCAACATAGCACCTACGGATGCGGTTATCCAGGAAGTTGCCGAGCTGCAAGCAGCCATTGTTCAGGCTGTTGAAAATAACACCGACATTGATGACCTTTTAGAAGAAACCGCCGCTGGTGGATTGATTGATTTTCACGATTTTATGACTGGTTTTCATGGAGGTGATACGACAAAAGGTGATGTTGGCACGTATTTACTTGATCCTAACAATAATCGAACGACACAGGAGTATGAACAGTTTATTGGCGATGATCCGGACACTGCCGGTGTCAATGTTGATCTCATCAACGATTCACCTATCGCGGCAGGCGACAGCCTTATCGCCACCGAAGATACCACGATCACCTATAGTGCCGGCCAACTCCTCGGCAACGACAGCGATCCTGAGACAAGCCCCCTGACCATTGAATCGGTTACCAGCGGCACCGGTGGGACCGCGGAGCTCAACCCAGACGGCACCGTCACCTTCACCCCGAATGAAAACTTCACCGGCGAT
>CBDTUM010000201.1:0-6761 GCA_965363495.1 uncultured Desulfopila sp. | reverse complement strand
AAAGAGGCGTGTTCCACGCCAAAAATATCGTTTTTGCCCTGCCAATCAATGCTTCCCTGCAACTCCTTGGTCCAATGGATTCGAATTTGCCGGAGAAACATATCCCCGAGACCTGGATAGCAACTGTGGTCTTTGGTTTTGACAACAGCGTCAAGCTCCCTGCCGGCTTTGGCTACCTGACACCGGAACAGGAGCAGCGTTTCGCCCTTGGTTCGCTCTTTTCCTCGAATATGTTTCCCGGACGTGCCCCGGAAGGTCATATCGTCTTTGAAACCCTCGTCGGCGGGAGACGGCATCCGGAGAGGTTGAAGCTTGACGATGCAACTCTTACCCGAAAGACTTTGGAAGATGTTCGGCAGATCCTCAAACTCACTAAAGAACCGGCCTATACCACAATTTTGCGTTCAAATGGCGGCATCCCGCAACTGGAAAGAAATTATCCGCAACTGCTTAAATGGCGCAAATATTTTCTTGCAGCCCATCCGGGTTTGCACATTATCGGATTTGGCTGGGAGGGAATAGGGCTTAACGATATGATGAAACACGCCGACCGCGCAGCGCGAGCGGTGCTTTCTTCATCAATCGCCGGGCAAGCCGGGGTAGAGGTAAAAGGAGTTTACTTCTAGAAAACTACAGGCATTCGCAGCAGGAAGTGACAAACCGATAAGGAAATAGCACCCGAACGCGAAGATGGCTGGATAAAAAAGCCTGATATTCGAGGTGTAGTGCTTTGGCAAGCCCATGACTATACAGGGAGTATGTCGGGAGCCTGCCAAAAACTATGCTTTTAAGAAAGTGCCGCGGGGGTACAACGAAGAAGATCAGGCTTTTTGCCAGCTATCAGAGTTGTTTGACCTTATTGCTGAGTATCTTCAACTGGGCATTAACAGAACCGTCCCGGACCAGTTTATTGGAAACCACTTTGATGGAGTGCAGAACCGTCGAATGGTCACGGTTGAAGATCTTACCGATATCAACCAAGGACTCCTCCGTGTATTTACGGGCCAGATACATGGCGATCTGCCGTGGGGCGGTGATAACTTTTTTCCTTGATTTTGACTGCAAATCTTTGACAGAGACATTAAATTGACCACTCACCAGCTCGCAGATCATCGTGGCGGTAAGCATCTGATTCACTCCGACGACTGCTGCCACCACCTCCCGGACCAGATCCATATCAACATGACCACCGGCCAGTCTGGCCTTGGCCCGAACGGCAATCAGCGCCGATTCTATCTTGCGGACATCGCCACGGATATGATTAGCCAGATAACCGACTAACTCTTCATCGAGAAAAAGATTCTGTTGTTGGGCCTTCTTTTCCACTATCCTATAGCGAGTCATCACATCCGGAGCTTTCATGGTGGTAACCAACCCGGAGGTCATTCTGGAGCGAAACTCACTATCAATCCCAATCAAGTCGTCAGGCGTACTCTTGGAGGTAAGGATCACTCTTTTACCTGACTTGATCAGGGTGTCGAGAACGTCATTCAATTCCTCCTGCGTTTTTTTCTTACCGGTCAGCGAATGGACATCCTCCACCAGCAGGATATCGCAATTTTCCTGGTATTTGCGTTTGAAATCATCCATGGTCCTGGTCTGAATGCCACGAACCATCTCTGCCGCGAACTGTTTGGCTGTCACGTAGTGCAGCCTCGTCATCGGAGATTCGGCAAACACCTGATGCGCCACAGCGTGCGTCAAATGACTCTTGCCAAGCCCGGTGCCACTATTGATATAGAGACAGGGGCCAACCAGTCCATCCTTGGCAACCATCGACCTGCAGGCAGACTCGGCAAGAATATTGCAATCACCAACCATAAACTCATCAAAAGTATAGCGTGGATGGAGTGCCCTAAATTTTGAATTATTTTGTGGTACATGAGGAAGCCGCATCTGATTACCAGGCACGGAGTTACCCGATGAAGAAACGGGAAGGCACTCCCGGCTCTTTTCACAAAAAATAAGCTGTGTCGAAACCAGACCATTTTCCTGTAATTTGTCCTCTATTACTGATGAAAAGTTCTGTTTGACATATGCACTGAAATATCTATCCGGACCTGAAAGGTAGAGTCGATTTCCCTGTAGTTGTTCAAACTGAAGCGGCTCTATCCAGAGATGAAAAATATTATCCGCAAGAGCCTCTTTCAGACTCTCTTTAATTTTCGCCCAGACCATAAAAGAATCCTTCACCCGTATTTACTTCAATAGATTAAAATGCCAACCAGATATGCTTTTTCTGCAAAAAACATCCACAACCACACGCGCTTGCTGGCATATCTGTATACCGTAAATGAATAATATTTAGCGTTGACAACCAATAGAACAGAATCACCAAGTGTGAATCACCCGATGTAAATTATATGAGGGGAAATAAACTCTAATTCATTTTTTTGGTCAAAGACGATTTCCAGATATTTTCAAAGATCAACAACCAGTTATGCACAGCCGTCGGAAACCCTTTGTTTTCGCTGATTCTAAGATAGAAACAGGCTGTGATGCCTTTGTTTATTAGCATTGTATTTAATCGCATATTTTTGGCGACATCTAGCACCCTTAGGTCCTTATCAACAAAGTTATCAACAGTTTTATAAAAATTTATAACTCCATATTTCTTTGTTTTTTGACATATTACTTAATAATGCTCAATTATTTGATCATATCACTCCAGTAATTGAGGTAAGTCCTGGCTTTCAGCCGAATTTTTTCAAACGCAGTAAAAATTATTGTATCTGCCCCTTCTTACTTACCACTACGTAGGACACTCACCCTGGCCAAGGTTAATACTCTCACCTCCACTGCACCACTGCACATGAGGACCTTGCTGCATTCCATGACAGTTGTACCGGTGGTAAAAATATCATCAACCAGACACACTCGACTACCTGCTAAATCTGCTGGAGCTCCCACCTGAAATGCACCACGTAAATTTTTTTTCCGCGCATTTCTGCCAAGTTCTGTCTGCGGCACGGTATTTCTGGTTCTGACCAACCAGTCCGGCTTGATAAGGTCGAGTCGATCGGCAAAAAACAGGCGGGCCAAAACAGCTGCCTGATTGAAACCCCGGTGACGGAGTCGACGAATATGCAATGGAACCACCACGACCCAGTCGACAGCAGCAAATTCGGCCATATCATAGTTGTTAATCAATTCGTAAACCCCCGGGATAACGGACAGTTCACCGCCATATTTCAGTCTATGGACCAGCTTTTTGACCTCTTTTTCGTATCGTACAACCGACCTGGCTATCGTAAAAGATGGAGGATCGCTCAGACATCCGCCGCAAAGAGGGTCGTGCCCGGAGCCTGAGACACCAGCTACTTCTCTGCCGCAGATACGACAAAAAGGTGGTTTCAGGTAGTGCATTGACGAACCACAACGGTGACAGAAGCCTCCAGATTCCGCCACCGGTATTCTCACCCTGCACACCGGACAGCACGGAGGCAGGATGATGTCCATACAACTCTTCGCTATCCGCTGCAGCCACATTTTAGCTCTCATTTTCTGATAGTAATGGGTAATGCATCTGCCGTTTTCCCGGGCGTAGAGAGGCCCGGGAAATCCATACCACCGCATTCTACCTTTTATTTCTCATATTTTTCTCCTTTGCTTGTATGGATCCTTTCCAATTATGACGAAACATGGCATAATGCCCTAGATTTTTGCGTATTATTTCAGCACATATTACCAATCGATGTATTTTCACTAAAAAAGCATTATCCACGATAGATAATTTAAAAGAATAGTTACGTATTCACGACACCATTATTACCAGGAAGGTTTCTATGATTTCATTCAAGAAGTTTTGCTTCCAAAATACGGCGGGCAGCACACCGTTTTTTTGGCTCACCTTGTTGATTCTCTGTGTTTTTACAGCTGCTCCCGCCTCAGCAGGCAAAGCCAGGACCAGTTTTTTACCGCTGAAGATTAACAGTGCAGGTGACAATAAGAGTCTTCTAAAAATAGCAGACGGCGAGCTTCAGGCAGCCCTCAGTCAGTCCGACATCGTCTTTCTTGCGAGAAGTGAGGCGGAGAAACTGGCGAACTACCAGGGAAGCTGGCCACCTCCGGTAAAAGTCATGCAGGATGTGGCGACAAGGACCAATTCCGACAATCTAGCCACTGGTAACCTGACCCAGATCGGTAACCAGATCAGCGTCGACGTTAAACTTTTCGACCTTCTCGCGCCAAGCAGCCCAACCTACTATTATCAAACAGCCAACTCCCCTGACGGTCTGAAAGAAGCTTTCAAGACAATTGTCGCCGATATTGAGCGGCATATCGACCGAGATTTCCGTATCGCTTCTATCGCACCAGAGGGCAATAAGAATATTGACTCAGGGGCAATTCTCAGGAAAATAAAGACCAAACCAGGGGATGCCTATGACCAGGCAACCTTGAGAAATGATCTGAAAGAAATCTATGCAATGGGTTATTTCAACGATGTGCAGATCGACGTCAGCGATACCCCGAAAGGCAAAACAGTCATCTTTCGGATTATCGAAAAACCGGTGATTAAATCGGTGCTCTATGAAGGAATAGATGAACTGAAAGAAGAGGATGTCAAAGCAGCCGCCAACATCAAGGAACACTTTATACTCAACCCGGCCAAGATTACTGTTGCTGAAGAAGCTATCCGGCAGTTGTACAAGACCAAAGGATTCTATAACAGCAAGGTGACTGGAAAAATAACCTACCCAGACAATCAGGGTGCTGTCGTTCAGTTCGTCATTGACGAAGGGGTAAAAATGTATATCAAGGAGATCACCGTTGAGGGCAATAAGACCTTTGATGACGACGAACTCCTCGATCAGATCGAAACTTCGGAGAAATGGTTTCTATCATGGCTGACAGAAGGCGGACTGCTGGACATGAACAAGGTGCAGCAGGATGCCGGACGAATTATCGCCTTCTATAACGACCACGGGTTTCTTGATGCAAAAATCGCTGACCCGGAGATTAGACAGGATAAGGAATGGCTCTATGTCAAATTCATTGTCGAAGAGGGGACGCGCTACAAAGTGGGTAAGATCGATTTTAGCGGCGATTTGCTCAAGGGCAAAGAGCCTTTATTCGACCTGCTGACCATCCGGGATGAGGAATATCTCAGCAGGCAGGCCATCCGCAACGATATCCTCAAAATAACCGACTACTATGCTGAAGCCGGTTTCGCCTTTGCCAACATTCGACCGATTGTCACCAAAGCTGCGAGCGGCGATCAAATGGATGTCACCTTCGATATCAGTAAGAATAATCTGGTGTACATTGACCGGATAACCATCAGGGGCAATACCCGAACCAGAGACAACGTCATCCGCCGGGAATTACTTATTGCCGAGGGTGGTGTCTTCGATTCAAAAGCGATACGCGAGTCGACTCAAGCCCTGCAGCGGCTTTCGTTTTTTGAAGAGGTAAACATCATCCCTGAACCGTCCCTTGATCCCGACCGCATGAATGTTATCGTTGAGGTAAAGGAAAAAAGCACCGGCAACTTCAGTATCGGTGCGGGTTTTAGTTCAGCCGATAATCTCATTCTTATGGGACAGATCGCCGAGAATAACTTTCTCGGCCGGGGCGACACCCTGTCGCTGAGCGCCAATCTCAGTGGCTCGAGTTCCCGGTACAACCTGGGTTATACTAATCCCCATCTCAACGATTCTGCTCTTTCCTGGGGCCTGGACCTGTTCAGTACCGAACGAGAGTATGACGACTACACTAAGGCGTCAGTCGGCGGTGGTCTCCGTATCGGCTATCCGATCTTCGGCAAATGGAAGGTGTATGGCAACTACAGTTACACTGACACTGACTTGACTGATCTTAAGCCAAACGCTCCTTACATCATCACAAATTCAGTTGACCTGCATATAACCAGCGCTATTAAGTTGTCCCTTGTCCGCGACACCCGCAACAATCTCTACAACGCCTCCGAAGGCTCAAGAAATGTATTCAGCGTCAAATACGGTGGTGGTCCTCTTGGCGGCGATGCGCAGTTTACCAAAGTCGAAGGTTCTTCCGGCTGGTACTTCGGCATGCCCTTTAAAACCATTTTCCACCAGGAATTCTCCGCCGGCCAGGTCTTTGAAAACGAAACCGGCAAGCTGCCGGTCTATGAACGGTTCTATCTCGGTGGCTTGAACTCGGTGCGCGGCTTTGAGTACGCCAAGATTAGTCCGATTGAGTTTACAACGGATAGTAATGGTAATGTTAGTAGCCAACGTATCGGCGGCGACAAGATGTGGTATACCAATTCCGAGGTGGTTTTTCCTCTGCTGGAAACCCAGGGGCTCCATGGCGTGCTGTTCTTTGACGCCGGACAGGTCTTAAACGATGACGAGGATTGGGGCAAGGCCACCGATAATATCAAAACGGCCACCGGCGTCGGCATCCGCTGGCTGTCGCCAATGGGGCCTCTCCGCGTAGTGTGGGGCTACAATCTTGATCCCGTCGATGATGAAGACACATCGGTGTGGGATTTCAGCGTCGGCGGCACCTTCTAATCTCCGTTGACCAACCCCGATAAACGGGGAAAAATTAAAATAATATTTCAGCCGGTTATGCAGCTACCATGCATAACCGGCACTTTTGTTCATGATACACGATACCCTTACAACCCTCTTAGCCGATACCGGCAACATTGCTGTTTCCGGACTGCGCGGAGCAAGCCCGGCATGGCTTGCTGCTGCAGTTGCGGAGCAGCATACCTGTTGCTGCATTGTTCCGGACGAACACCTCCTGTCGATTTTCGAGCACGACCTGCAGCT
>CBDTUM010000200.1:0-6786 GCA_965363495.1 uncultured Desulfopila sp. | reverse complement strand
CGGCACAACGGAAGCAGAACAGGAATTTCTTGAACGCTTTTGACAGGTATGCCTCACAAGAGAGACCGCGCGATGCAGTAAATTTTCACAATGCGAACGTGACGAAAAGAACAACAGTGCATAAAATGATAGTGAATTATAGTGTAATTGATGAATAATTACGAATATCGTAAAAAAACACCATTGAAAATAATGAATACGTAATATATTATCTGCCAAAATGTCAGTGTCGTCTTGCGCTGGATGTTACAGTAAAGTTAGTATAACGAAAAAGCGGTGTTTTAAGTGGAGATCGATGAAATAAATCTGGCAATTATCAATCATCTGCGGGATGGACGGATGCCGTTTAAGAAGATTGCCGATTTACTGGCTCTTTCTGAGGGCACAGTTCGGGGCAGAGTGAAGAAATTGAAAGAAGAGGGGGTTCTCGATATTACCGCCCTTGTCGATCCCGAAGCTGTGCCGGAGCAGAATATAGTCCTGGTCGGGGTACGTTTAAAGGATATGGATCTGGTTAAAAAAGGCGAAGAGTTCAGCAAATTACGTGGGGTTATTTCTGTCTGCGTGGTGACCGGTCGTTTTGATCTTATTCTGACCGTGTTGCTTACCAAGGAATTTCCTATGGTGAAATTCTATACGGAAGAGGTAGCAAAACTTGAAAATGTCAGGGCGGTGGAGACCTTCGTCGTTTATAAGAGCTTTAACCTGAAGGTGCCTCTAACTTTGCCGTAATAACGAAGATAATGCGGCTTTAGAAAAAGGGAGAAGGTGAACAAAATGGCGACAACAAAACAAACGGTACTGCATAGTTGGCATGTGGCAAATGGAGCCAACATGGCGCTTTTTGGCAATTATGATATGCCTCTGTGGTACAAGACGGGGGCAAAAGCCGAACATCTGGCGGTCATTCATGGCGCCGGTATTTTCGATACCAGCCATATGGCCGTTGTGTCGGTCCAGGGCAAGGATGCAAGAGCTCTGTTACAGCATTGTCTGAGTAAGGATCTCGATTGCTGTCTTGGTCAGGGCAAGTCGCAACTGATCGACGGTAGATGTGTTTATGGAATCTTTCTCAAGGCCGATGGCACAGTAATCGATGATGCCATAGTCTATCAGTTGCAGACCGAGTCCTTCATGGTCGTTGTGAATGCGGGAATGGGCGGGGAAATTGCCGGCCATCTGCTGCAACATGGGCAGAATCAATCCGTCACCGTGACAGACCTGACCGATCGAGTCGGCAAGATGGATATCCAGGGACCGGAGTCGGCCCGAATTTTAGGGAAAATTATCAAAAATCCGACCGCAGTTTTTGAGCGGCTGGTTTATTTTTCATGCAAAGGTGGTTTTGGTGATCTCCAGACGTCTTTTTCTGTAGAGCTGGTCGATGGCACGCCCCTGTTGCTCTCCAGAACCGGCTATACCGGAGAATTCGGCTTTGAGATTTTTCTCCCCATCGATCGTCTGGCCTCTCTCTGGGGCATGATACTTGAGGCAGGCAGAGAAAAAGGCGTTCTTGCCTGCGGCTTGGCCGCCCGGGATTCGCTCAGGGCCGGCGCGGTTTTGCCGCTATCCCATCAGGATATCGGACCATGGCCATTTCTCAATAATCCATGGCCTTTTGCCCTGCCATATAATGATGAGCAAATTGGTTTCAGCAAAGACTTTATTGGCGCAAAAGCGCTATTGCAGTCAAGCTGGAAGAAGTATACTCTGCCCTTTGCGGGTTTTGATCCGCGCAAGATAGCCGCTGGTGGTGAGAGTTTTGTTACCTCGGAAACCGGTGAGAGGCTTGGCACGATTCTGACCTGCACAACAGATATGGCCATTGGCCGTGAGGCAGGAGAAATAGTCAGCGTGGCGGGTAGCACACAATTTCAGGCAAAGGGGCTCTGCTGCGGCTTTGTCCTGTTGGACAAACAAGGTACTCCTGGAGAGCAGGTCATCCTGACTGACGGGAAACGGAAAGTAAAAGTTGAAATACGAGCGGATATTCGTCCGAACAGGACCGCTCGAAAAGCAATGAGTTTGATGGTGGATTGAGACAACAAATCTTAAGGGAGGTAGAGGCCGTGAAAGAATTGAGTGAGCTGGAGTTTAAAGAGGGTTTGCGTTATACAGACGATCACGAATGGGTGACTGAGAGTGGGGCCACTCTAAAGATCGGTGTCAGTGATTATGCCCAGGATCAGATGGGAGATATTGTTTACGTCGAGTTGCCGGAAGTAGGAACAACTTTTGAAAAGGGTGAAGAATTCGGAACTCTTGAGTCGGTGAAGGCGGTCTCTGAACTGTATATGCCGGTCGCTGGCGAGGTCGTTGCGGTCAATGAAGAGCTTGCCGATGCACCAGAGCTTATTAATCAAGATTCCTATACGCACTGGATAATCGAAATCAAACCTGCCGATATGGACGAAGTTGAGGATCTCTTGTCCGTTGCTAACTATCGGGACTTACTCAAAGGATAATACCATGCGCTATTTGCCTCATACTGATGAAGAGATTCGTGCAATGCTGGACGTCATTGGCAGAAAAAGTCTGGATGAACTTTTCTGCTCGGTTCCTGACCATTGTCGCTACGAAGGAACAATGGATTTGCCTGAACCGCTGAACGAATGGTCACTGACCGATCATTTCAGTGACTTGGCTGAGGCAATGCAGGTCAACCATAAAAATAAGGTGCTGATTGGTGCCGGCAGCTATCATCATAATATTCCGGTAACAATCAGTAGCCTTATGGCCAGGTCGGAATTTCTCACCGCCTACACACCGTATCAGCCGGAAATAGCCCAGGGTACTCTGCAGGGGATCTACGAATACCAGACCCTGACTGCCAGACTTCTCGGAATGGATGTGGCCAATGCCTCCATATACGATGGTGCCTCGGCCCTCGCCGAAGCCTTATTGATGGGGCTACGAATCGGCAGGAAAAAGACCAAAGTGGCGGTTTCTTCGGCTATTCATCCGCATTATCGTGAGGTGGTCGAAACGTACCTTAAACCGACCGATCATGAAGTGATCGAATTACCGGTGGGCAAAGATGGGCGCACCGACGTATCCGGTCTTGCCGACATCGACGGGTTGGCGGCGGTTGCTATCCAGTCGCCGAATTTCTTCGGGGTTATCGAGGATCTTGCCGTTCTCGGCAAGGCTATCCATGATGTCGACGCTCTTTTCATCAGCAGTTTTACCGAGCCGCTGGCCTATGGTCTGTTTAAAAATCCCGGCGAATGCGGAGCGGATATTGTCTGTGGGGAGGGCCAGAGTTTTGGGCTGTCGAGATCTTTTGGCGGGGCAGGCCTTGGCATGTTTGCCTGTCGGGATCAGTTTACCAGGAATCTGCCCGGCCGACTGGTCGGTGAGACGACTGATCTTGCGGGAAAACGTGGTTTTGTGCTGACCCTTTCAACAAGGGAACAGCATATCAGACGGGAAAAGGCCACTTCCAATATCTGTTCAAATCAGGGAATCTGTACCCTTATTGCGGCGATGTATATGTCGTCTCTGGGCGGGACAGGGCTGAGAGAACTGGCTCGGCTCAACTACGACAAGGCCGAATATTTCAAGAGTGAGCTGACCAAAAAGGGGGCGCGGATCGTCTTTGATTCGCCAACTTTCAATGAGTTTGTTGTTGAGTTCGACACAGATTTTCAACCGATCTATACTAAGCTGTTGGCCAAGAATATTGTTGCCGGTCTGGAACTGGGCAAGTATTACCCGGAACTTGCCGGAAAATACCTGTTTTGCGTGACGGAGACGGTTGCCAGAGAAGTAATAGATGCAGTGGTAGGTGAGGTGAAACCATGATAAAGACACCAGGCATTAGCGGATTGATTTTTGAGGAACCCTTACTCTGGGAGAAAGGGCAGAAAGGCAGGCACGGGATGAGTATTCCGGTAAGTGATGTGCCGCAAGCTGAATTTCCAGCAGAGCTGCAGGGAGCAGGACCGAATTTTCCGGATCTGAGTGAAATTGATGTGGTGCGCCATTATACCCGCCTGTCGCAATGGAATTATGGAGTGGATAGCGGCATGTATCCGCTTGGCTCGTGCACCATGAAGTACAATCCGAAAATCAACGAAAAGCTGGCGGCCACCCCCGAACTCTCTAACGCCCATCCGATGTTGATTGATGAACACGCCCAAGGCACTCTGCAGATAATGTTTGAGTTGCAACAGTATCTGGCAGCAATTACCGGGCTCCCCGGGGTTTCACTACAACCAGCGGCGGGTGCTCATGGCGAGTTGACTGGAATGCTGGTTTTTGCCGCCTATCATCGCAGTCGCGATTCAAAGCGGACGAAGATCCTCATCCCCGATACCGCCCATGGTACCAATCCGGCCAGTGCTGCATTGTGCGGCTATAAGCCGGTGCCGATAAAATCCGGTGCAAACGGTATTCTCAAAGTACAGTCCGTTGCTGAGGCGATGGATGAAGAGTGCGCCGGGATCATGATCACTAACCCGAATACCCTTGGTCTCTTTGAAACCAATATTCGCGAAATTGCCGACATAGTCCACGCCAAAGGTGGCCTGGTATATGGTGACGGAGCGAACATGAATGCCATTATGGGGGTTATCAACGCGGCCCGATGCGGTATCGATGTGATGCACCTCAATTTACATAAGACTTTTTCAACCCCACATGGCGGTGGTGGTCCGGGGGCCGGGCCGATTTGCGTCACCCATGAGCTGGAAAAATTTCTGCCTGTACCCAGCGCCATAAAAGACGGGGATATCTATCGTCTTAATTTTGACCGCCCTGAATCCATCGGCAGGATACATGCCTTTCATGGCAATTTTTCGGTGTTGATTCGAGCCTATTGCTATATACGGACTATGGGTGCGGAAAATCTTAAAAAAGCCAGTCAGCTGGCAGTTCTCAATGCGGTATATATCAAAGAAAAATTAAAAGGTACCCTGCAGCTTGCCTACAACCGGCCGTGTATGCACGAATGCGTCTTTTCTGATGCCTTGCAGGTAGAAGATAAAATCACCACTCTTGATATCGCCAAACGGCTCATCGACCATGGCTACCATCCGCCGACCATTTATTTCCCGCTGGTGGTGCACGGGGCTCTCATGATCGAGCCAACCGAGACGGAGTGTAAAGAGGATATCGATCAGTTCATTGCGACGATGAAACTGGTGGTCCAAGAGGCTAAAGATACTCCCGAATTGCTCAGGCAGGCTCCGGTGAAGGCCAAGTTGCGTCGCCTGGACGAAACCCAGGCTGCGCGCAAGCCCTGTCTCTGCGGCTGATCAGGTGGAAAACAGGAAAATGGCCGCACGTCTTGTCGATCTCGGGGTAACCGATTATGCAGCGGCCTATCGGCTCCAGCTTGCGCTGGTGGAAAAGCGACGCAGGGCAACGGTGGCCGATGACGTTTTCCTCGTTACCGAACACCCGCCGACGTTTACCCTTGGCAGGCGTGGAGGTTTGCAGAATCTGATGGTTTCCGAGCAGTTCCTCCAGGACAAGAATATACCGCTGGTGCATATCGAACGAGGCGGTGATATAACCTATCATGGACCGGGGCAACTCGTTATGTATCCCATCATACACCTGCGCCAGGCTGCACTGACGGTCGCTGAGTATGTCCACCTCCTGGAACAACTCATGATTAATCTGGCCGCAGAGTGCGGGGTGGAGGCAGGACGAGACCCGAGGAACCATGGCGTCTGGGCTGGTGGGCGAAAGCTGGGCAGCGTGGGGATTGCGATCCGCCATGGGGTTGCTTTTCACGGCCTGGCTCTTAATGTAGATATTTCCCTCGAACCTTTTTCGTGGGTTAATCCCTGTGGGTTGACTGGAGTGCGGATGACGACGCTGAGTGGTGCATGCGGCAGAACTGTTGTCATGGACGAGGTGAAGAAAACGCTGATCAGTCAGCTCAAACAGGTGTTCAACCGCGAATTTATGCCATACGAAGAGGATTTTCCAGATGTCACAATGCCAGAACGGCAAAAAGACGGCCAAACCAAAATGGTTGAGGCGCAGCCTGCCGACCGGGCCGGAATATGAACATATCCGGCAACTGCTGAAAAGCCACGACCTTACCACCGTCTGTCAGGAAGCTCAATGTCCCAATCAGTTTGAATGCTACAGCAAAGGGACGGCTACTTTCATGATTCTCGGCGAGAAGTGTACGCGTAACTGCCGGTTCTGCGCTGTTCGGCATCAGCCGGATAGTTTGCCTGACCCTCAAGAAGCAGGACGAGTTGCTGAAGCTGTAGTCATTCTGGGGCTCCGATATGCGGTGGTTACCTCGGTGACAAGAGACGATCTCGCCGATGGGGGAGCGTCCTTTTTTGCCGAGACAATCCGCCAGATTCGCCTGACCAGCCCAAAGACCCTGATCGAAGTGCTGATCCCAGACCTGCAGGGTGATTGGCAGGCTTTACGAACGATCATCGAGGCTGGGCCTGATGTCCTCAATCATAACATCGAAACGGTCGCCGGTCTGTACCCGGAAGTTCGGCCACAGGCAATTTATCGCCGGTCTCTTGAGCTGCTGCGCCAGGCTAAAAACATAAAACCGCATCTTCCGACCAAGTCTGGAGTAATGCTCGGTTTGGGCGAAACGCATCCTGAACTTGTACAGACATGGCAAGATTTGCTGGCTTCAGGCTGTGATATTCTCACCATGGGCCAGTATCTTCAGCCAAGTGCCGATCATTTGGCCGTCCAACGTTTTGTGCCGCCGGAAGAATTCGCCGATCTGCAGCAGCAAGCACTCGACCTGGGCTTTTCCGGGGTGGCTTCAGGTCCTTTCGTCCGAAGCAGCTA
>CBDTUM010000199.1:0-6839 GCA_965363495.1 uncultured Desulfopila sp. | reverse complement strand
CATGACAACTGCTGCAGACACCCTGTTTCACGCCGGTGGGCTCAGGAGTATGACAGCTACTGCAGGATACTTCCTGGCGATGCCTGTTGTGCATGGGCTCCCAGCTTTCGCTTTTTCGCTCGTGGCACAAATTACATGACCGTACGGCATCAGGGACCTGGTGGTAACCAAGCGCATCGAAGGGGAGCATGCCGGCACCGTCTGGAGTTGAGCCGCTGTTATTATGACACTCAATGCAGGAGGGAGCCTTTTCCTTCGGTTCAACCCCGTGGGTGATGAGCATTTCGGCATCGGCCTGGTACATTGCATAGTTACCCGTATAATCCCCGGCCCTGCCCTTTGCTGCCTGCTCTTCAAGTCCTTTTTGTACGGCTTGATCAAAATCACCGGTCATAAACATCCACATGATGGCCGGCGGAATGATCCTGCCGCTGCCCAGATCAAAAGGCATATTGGAGAAATGTCGCTTGATCGGCACGATATACGACCTGCCGTCAAAAGGCGCGCCGTTGGCTTTGGCCATATGCAGAATATTATTCTCATCTGGCTGAATTGTTTCACCTACATTGTACACATAGGAAGTACCATCAAACCATACATAATCGGGCTTCACGTTGGCTTCCTTAACCTCATGGCCAACAAAACCACCCTGGCCGGAACAGAAGGCAGGATTCCAGGTTGGCTGGTTCCAGTCCCTGGACATCTCTGTCGCCCCACCTTTACCAAAGGAACGAATATGGCAGACCTGGCAGCTGACCTGGCCCTGGGCATGCCTGTTCAATGTTGAGCTGGAGTGCGGTGCCTTGGTATGGCAGGCATTACATGTTGGCGCCACAGCTTCCGTCTGGCGCAGATCAATACCACGTCCGGCGATCTTATGATTCAGCGCGGAGTGACAGTCGACACAGGAGAGACCCGCACCGTCTTTGGCCAGATGCACATCCTGCTCAACTGTTGCATTGGCGGAGTTCTTACCCATGTCACCGCGCTTGGTCCAGTCAGCGCCGCCAGCTGTGGCATGACAGCGCAGACAGGAGGTATTGGTCGGCAAATGCACCGTTCTGGCTATATTGACCATGTTGGTCCCAACAGGCATTTTGGCAAAATCCGGCACGGTGGTATAGTTCCCCTGGCCATCGACCTTGCCGAAAACGTAGGTCTTTTTAACATTATCAACATTGGTTACGGTCACAGTATTATTCGGGTCTGTAACAAATGTTCGCTGATAGGTATCGTTATGACACATAAGGCAGTCGACATCCTCAGCTTTCACAGGATCCGGGGCATTGCCGTCGGCGCGCACATGGCAGGAAAAGCAGGCGCCTTTCGATGACATGGCGTAAGTACAGAAGGTATTGATCCCATCCTTGCCCTTACCAAACGATTCACCTTTGGTATTGGTCAGATCAGGCGTCGGCCCGGACCATTGCATATGCAGGCTCTGGAGCATCTCCGTTGCCTCTACCTGGTGACAGGTGATACAGGTAGATGGACCATTGTATGCAGTTATGGTGTTGTGAGCGGCAATAGAACCATCGACCGGCGGGTCAACTGATGCAGGCGGACCAACCACTGGAGGCGGATCAACCACAGGAGGTGGATCAACGACAGGAGGTGGATCAACCGGAGGCTCAGTTGTTGCTGAACCCACGACCACAAAATCAGCCGTCCGGGAAAGTCTGTTTCGCCGGTCCCGGAGCTCACACTGAAATTGCCAGTCCCCATTTTGTTCATTTGCTGGGATGACAAAAGAGTAATTGGCCATGAGACCGTCAATTTTCATGTCAGCCCTAGAAACTACTGTGGTTCCACGGGAATTTATTATGTCAATTCGTGCTGATCGCAATTGACTTCTCCAGTCACCCGCTCCAGTACACTTGAACTGAACATTTTCGCCAACCACCGCTTCCGTTGGCGCAGTTGACATCTGTATGTCTCGATCAGCAGCATAACCTGTGCTGCTGATTAAGACAGCTAAACTTACTGCAATGAAAAATTTCTTCATACAACCCTCCAGGGTTTCTTGTTAGTGAAGCCCGTATTCTTACTGCCGGGCTCCCCTTGGACGTACACCACCATGCAGGGATACCAGTGCAAAACGAGTGCCACAACGTGTCAATTCAGCAATTCAGCATATTCTTTCGCTCTTTCCTATCACAACGAAAACTCTGGAGACTGATTGGGGAAATTATTGGATTATATCGGAAGCTCTATAGACCACAGGGCATGACAACACATCCGGCCATCCGTGCCTGATTGCCGTGTCCGCTCCTCTTGCAACTCACGGGGAAATAGAGATGCAAGACTGGCGGCAGGAGAGAAAATACTTTTTTTTGCGGCGGGCTAGAAGCGAGAGACCCAAATTTGCACTTCGTTCTGTCATCATGATAAGGGGGCCGGTCAAGGGCCCCCTTATCATGATGATATGATGCCGATAAAGAGGGCGATTTAATTTGCAGTGTCTGCTTGTTTCCTGGCTTTTCTCCGTCCTACAGCAGCCAGCCCGACAAGACCTGTACCAAAAAGCAGCATCGTTGCCGGTTCAGGTACAGGAGCTACACTCACATTATCAATACCTGCTCTTGAATTTAAAACGCCAACATTCTCTGTCAATTGAAAGAGCAAACGAGCATTTGGTGTACTAAAACCCGAAACATCAATTATATCAGAGTAGGAACCATAAAGAAGTTGCTGCTTAGGATTGTTATCATTTCCTATAGATTTGTATTTGTCGAGGGTGATGTTTACCGTACCGTTATCAAAATCTTTTAAGATCGAGACAAACACATCTTTTACTCCTGATTCATTATCGTAGTAATCAAAAACCCAATCAAAAGAAACCTGAACAGAATGGTAACCTGAGACATCGAAATCCTGCCGCAGCTTATTTGTTTCAGCATTGGTGTTATATCCCAATACAGCATAATATCCATCCATACCTGTAACGGGTCCAGAAAATATACCGCTCGTCGCGTTCGTAACTATGACATCATTTGATTTGGTCCACGGCGTCAGTACACCGCTTTCAAAATCACCATTGGTGATCAAATTCGCGTTAGCCGTGCCAATCCACAAGAAACTTGCAACACACAGTGTCGAAATTAAATTCATTTTCATCTTTTCTCCTTCAGGGAACAATTAATAAATTTGTGAAAAACATGTCTTCTCTGGCTGCTTTTACCATTGACCCAGGTCCAAGCAACCTATTGCGCTACCATACTGTGTGTTTTAAAGCAAAAAGTATACCACATCTCATTATTTAATATTATTACTTTATTTTCAACATATTACAGGGTAATCATATTCTACATCTCGCTCCAACTATAGTCTTTTCCAGTTTTCAGGTTCGGCGGTCCGGATTTTTTCCGGTTTACCGGCTCAGGAGCATGCAACGCCAAGGGGCCTTTCCGGTTTACTGGAAAGGCCCCTTGGCGATGAATGCCTTCCATGGTCCACAGATACCCCATGAACCAGGAAGGCTTATAAAAAATATACCCGTCAGCTGCTAATTAACAGTAAGAGACGTACTTACCGCCCCCTCCGGTCCTGATACCGTTATCATAAGGCCGCTGTCCGGCTGCAGACCCTTTTTCAAGGCCTTGTTGATACTCTTTTGCCAGCGGTTCTTACTATTATTCCAGTTGAGCGCATAGGATCCCATACCGGGTATAGTGACCTCCAGAGCAGCATTACTGCCCTGAGCGGATGTGGCCCAGACCACAAGTTTATCCTGGCTCGTTTTATAGAGGGCTTTGGTTATATCGATTGTCAGGTCAAAACTGTTGCAGTTCTGATCAATACCGTCGCCTACCACTTCAGCAGCACCTGGATAGACTGTCGCATCGGTATCATTGCAGTCAACCGGGGTGCCACAGGACGCTCCGACAAAAAAGCCATCGCCATCTGCATCGGTGCAGAGAGGCACTACCGGATCTTGTCCGTCACAGTCCTGATCAATGCCATCACCTACCACTTCAGGCGCACCCGGATAGACTGTCGCATCGTTGTCGTTGCAGTCAACCGGGGTGCCGCAGGACGCTTCGGCATAAAAACCATCACCATCCGCATCGGTGCATTGCCCAGAGGGGGAGATGTATGCCAGGGCATTTGCTGCATTGACCAGCCCATATCCGTAGACATTATCTTCACCTGCATCGCCATGATCAATTGACGAATGCGTTATGGCTGTTTCCAGATCATCAGGAGTCAAAGCAGGGTTGCTGCTTAACAGCAGCGCCATTGTTCCACTGACATGGGGAGCGGCAAAAGAGGTGCCGCTCACCAGCATGGTAGCATTGGGAAAAAGGCCACCAAAGGTGAGATCAGCGGTATTTACCAGATAGCCCGGCGCGACTGCACCAGGATAGATACTTCCCTGCCCGCAGGCAGAAGGGCCCTGATTGGAAAAAGATGTTATCATTTCGCTTTGATCGACCGCCCCGACAGCAAAGGCTCCAGAGTTGTTGGCAGGACTGATGCTGGTTGCTCCACCACCCTGATTACCGGATGAAAACACCACACTTATCCCCAGCTGCCGCAAGGTTTGGATATCCATTTGAAACTCGGTCTGACAACTATTGACTGTTTCCGGAAATCCCCAGGAATTATTGACGATATCCGGGGCGTCGTCACTATTAGGGTTATTATCTGGGTCGAGCAGCCATTGGTACCCGACATGGATATCACTCATCAGGGCAGAGCCGCTATCATCAAAAACCTTTACAGCTATCCATTGTGCCGCGGGTGCCATGCCTATGGCCGTTGCCCCAAGGTTTTGACCGGCCATGATACCCATCGTTTGCGTCCCATGACCATTCGCATCATACGGCTGGCTATGTTGACCGTGCGGATCAAACCAGCTATTGGCACCGCCCCGCCAGTTACCGGCAAGATCATCATGGTTATAATCGACACCACTGTCCATAGAGGCAATAACGACACCCTGCCCCTGGTAGCCCTGTGCCCATACTGCATCGGCACCAAGCATCGCAATGTTCCATTGGCTGGCAGCAGTTGCCGGACCAACATCGACACTCAGAAGCATCGGTGCATCCAACCTGATCTCAACGACTTCCGGTCGCTTGGCTAACTTTTTTATAACGGCTGGCTTGGCTTTAAGGGCGATCCCGTTAATTATCCACAGACTGCGGACATCCGTTGCTCCATCGCTGATTATAGAAGCCTTTAAGGAAGTCTGATTCGCGGCGGCTTGTTGCTTCAGTTCTTTCAGCAGATGCAGTCTGCGCAGTTTTTTCGTGAATTTTTTAAACTGTTTTCTGTCAATCTGATCACTTAGTTGAACGATTACTGCGATTTCCTCTTTCGCTTTGGCGGTGTCAAGGACCTCCTGCAGTTGCGGGGTAATTGTACCGGCTGTCACAAATACAGCGGAAAGGAGGAAAAGGAGTAATGCACCAAATATGCTTGTTCGCTGTAGTATTTTATGCATAATCTTATCTCCTTATTTTTACCATCTGCTCAAAACATCTGTTTGATGCCAAGCACTGTAAAACTACGAAATACTATTAGGTAGAGCTTATGTACGGGTTACTCGACGATAAGGTTGTCGGCCCGGAAATCTCCGATAACAACACTGACTTTATCGCCATTTTTGACTACGCCATTGTTACCGAAAAACATCCAATAGATCCGGCCCTGCTGCGGCATATTGGAATTGCGCAACGATCCGACCTTGGCCGTATTCGGCACTGCCAGCACTTTACCGCTGGCTTCATGGACAAGGTAGGGTTTGGTCTGTCGTTTAAAGAGGGGGGCAGCCTTATCTTTATCAAGGACACGATAACGAAAATCTATCATACGATTGGCAGCCGTCATGCGCAGGGCCGTCAATTCAATCCCATACTTCTCTTTCAGCTGCTGTTCGAAGGCTTGACTGGTTTGCAGCGGTTCCGGCCTGGCCGGCATGGCAGCAGCATTAGCGTTGCCACTCAACGCAATACCCTGCAGGAACAGACCACCCAGCATAAGGACAAGGATCAGGTATCGCTGAGGCTTTTTTATATTGCTATTTGAAGCTTTTATTGAGTTCATATCAACATCTCCTTTTGCTACTCTAGGACAATGAAAGAACGGGTAAACCCTGCAGCAAGCAGAAGAGATAGCCGCCAGTCTGCGCCTGGATTGCAGACGCATTGACTATCTCTCCTTCTACCCAGCCTATGGTAGGTCTCTTGCTCGCACGACATTGACCCGAACAGTTGCCGTGTTGGATATTGCACCAAGAGTATCATTAACCGTGTAGGTAAAGGTGTCGGTCCCCCGCCAGTTTCTCGGTGGAGTGTACGAGACGGTCCCATTACCATTGTTGACAACCGTACCACCTCGAGTCGTTCCGCTAAGCACGACTGTTGCCACGTTAATACCATTAGCATCGGTGTCGTTTGCGGTCAGGCTGAAGGTGTTTCTGACGCCAACTCCTGTTGCCGAAGGAACACTGTTCCTTCGTACATAGGCAACATCAGCCACAGCAACCGGATTGTCGTTTGCCGCTGTAATAACTACACTGGCATTTGCGCATAGCACCGGGGTGCCATTGTCGCAAACTTCATAAGGATATGTGCCGGATACAGGAACTCCAAAATTGATAGATCCATCCGGACCGAAAATCCCACCTGCCGTCACCGTCACGCTCAGGCTGTCTCCGTCTACATCCTGATCGTTGGCCAGGACTCCCGGAGCTGCCACAACAAGAGGTACACCGGCAACCGCAGCGTAGGCATCATTTACAGCCGTCGGTGCATCATTAACCGGATTGACAGTGATGGTCACCGTGGCGGTGTTGCTGCTTGGAGTACCCGCAACGGCTACGGTTTTGTAGG
>CBDTUM010000198.1:0-6896 GCA_965363495.1 uncultured Desulfopila sp. | reverse complement strand
TTTAGGAATTTTTTCTATTTTTAAAATGAGTCTAAATCCGACAGACTCCTAGGCCTTTTAGTATCAGGTGGTGAGCTCTTCCGGACATCCGAGCAACAGGCATTGCACGTCAAGAACGGCCGTAGCGTGACAATGAACAGCCAGCACCTTAAGCGTTTAGCCGTTGATCTCAATTTTTTTAAGACCATGTCGGATGGCGAACTGAAACTGACTTACGATGTGGAGGAAATTCGGCCGCTTGGACAGTTCTGGGAGACCCTTGATACCGCCAACCGCTGGGGTGGTAATTGGGACTCGTTCAAGGATACGCCACACTTCGAGCGTCGCGAAAGCGCTGGTTCGCGAGAACCGACGGCCTTGACCGGTCCGCGATCGACAACGGCAGATACCATGATATCCTCCGTGCGGCGTGGTGATGGGCTGATACTAACGGCGGTAGGAATGCACTGCCCCAATACCCATGACGATGTAAAAACGGTGCAGCGCCTGCTCAACTTTTCAGCAGACAAGGGAGTATTCAAGATCGAAGAAGGCACGCTGAAGCCAGATGGCGCTTTCGGCACCAAGACGCTTAACGCAATTATGGCATTCCAGCGTATTGTAAACGGCGAGCCTGCGCCGAGCGGGCGGGTAGATCCTGCCAGCCCAACGATGACCCTCCTGTGCTCGGTGCTGCCCAACGATATCGATTCCACGTTGCTGACACTGGCCTATCTACATGCGGCAGAACAGGATGTTGAGCAACTGTCAGCTGGCATCCAGCAGGTCCTGACCAACCGCAATATCGACACACCATTGCGACGTGCACATTTTCTAGCGCAGATAGGCCATGAGTCAGGTGAGCTACACTTTCGCGCCGAGATTGCCAACGGCGAGGCTTATGAGGGTCGCATAGATCTCGGAAATTCGACGCCGGGAGATGGCCGACGCTTCAAGGGGCGTGGCTTGATCCAGTTGACTGGTCGTGCCAACTATGCCGAATACGGTCGTGAACTGGGGCGCGAAGCTGATCTGTTACAGACGCCCGAACTAGTTGAGACAGACATTGATCTGTGTATTGATGTGGCCGGATGGTTTTGGGCCAAGCGCGGCCTGAATGCTCTCGCTGATACCGACGATCTTACGGCTGTCACCAAGCGAATCAACGGCGGGCTAAATGGCCTTGGGGATCGTCGGCGCCTTCTCAAGCGTACAAAGTCTCTTTTCGGTATTTAGTTATATTGGAATATTGGGTTTGGGCACTCAAAGAAGCGTAAACACCACTCCACCCACCAGATGCTGAACAGGACAATTTTCCTTCGGTTCACTATGGAAAGACCCCTGAGATCTTGGTGATATCTTTCTTCTGTTACCTGATTATCAAAATATGATAAACCGAAAATTTGTTGAATGTGGGGTAACTAAAATTAAATCCATTTTGTCGCAGCAGTATCCATAATAGGAGAGACAAGGGTCATCCACTTGTCATTCGTTTCAGCCAAGTGAGCGCATTTTCCAATGAAGCGATAAAATCTTGGGCGTATTAGCATCTGGTTCCGAAGAGAAAGGTGGTGACCGATGGCCTTAAATGCTTCGCTGCTTTTCAAGAGCGCGGTCATTATCATATTGCCTTCATTACCGGCGGTGGTCCTGAAAGCGTTAAAATGCCTGAATTCAAATGGGTAAACACGATTATTGGCAATGTGAAAAACGCCTTGCCCGGTACTTTTCACGCAATCAGTATGTAGGAATATATGTTACCGGCGCATGGGTGACAACATCAGTATTAATTTTTTATATCAGTATGTTGAATATGCTTCGAGATTTGTGACACAAGCAGCTTTACTCGGCTACGCTAACGCTTTTGAGAGCGTGAGATCGTTATATTCAAAAGGAGCAATCATCATGAGGAATAACACTATGGTGGCCCCAAAATGGTATGACGTGATGAGAGGTACGTTATGTTTAAAATTCAGATTCAGCCTGTTGCCGATCATTTTTATTTTCCTTCTGGGTACCTGTGCAGTCAATTCTCTCGCAGCTCCGGATGCCGCGTTGCAAATCTCTCAAGCCACTGTCGAATCGCTTCTACCGTTAATGTTTCCAGACGAGCTCAAGCTCACCACGCCAGAGAATTCTACCATTCGGATTAATTCCGTAAGCCTCAATCTACAAAGCAGTCCCGCCAAAATTATGATTACCGGTGACTTCGTTGACGCGAGGGAGGAAAGCTCTATACCAGTTTCGGCAGAGATTGCCCTGCATATAAGCTCGCCCGATGGCACTCTTCTCCTCACACCTGAGCTTCTGAACGTCGGCCCACGCTATGCTGATATTCCACTTTCCGAGCCTTTCATGCTGATTAAGGCCTGGTTGTTATCTGCTATCGCCGTTTTACCTGATTCGATAACTAGTATTTCGATACCATTGCAATCCCAGCTGGTAATTGCCGGTGTCGAGAAGACGATTCGTTCCCGGCAGAGTATTGGCGGTGCCACAGCCGACGTAGTTGCTTATGTGGGCACTAGCGGCTTCACCGTTAATCTAGCAGTTGAGACGGTAAATGTAGTGAATAGCGCAATTCTAGTTACCTTTTCAGCCAACGGCTCACTCGACGAGAGTGCCGCTGTTTTTCCAGTGGGATTAGCTACAGCCGACGCGAATGGTCTATATATAGGGGGCGACTTGCTTGCCAAGGTTCTGACTCGCACGGCTGGTAATGTGAGCATACCGTTTTTTCTTGAGAATCCTCAAGGAAAAATTGACGGACACAGTAGTAATACAGTATTTGGGAGGCAGGAGTGGTATATTGAGTTTCAGGGAAACCAGCCATTGGTTGGAGAACTCCAGATGCAGACATCATACAGTTGGAATCAGCAACTAAGGTTTTCAAGCCAAGTGTCGATATCAGCAATGGGTAGAATCCACGGGCATGGAGACCCTGGTCCCGGAGGGGGATGTGGAGTACGCCCGCGTGCCCAGCTGAATGGAGCAACTCATTTGGAGGGCGTACTGCATGTAAGGGTTATCGGCGGTATGGTTGAATTTTCTGTTGATGCCATTGATCGTACGCCCGTACGGTTAAATTACGACGTGGAGCGCGTAAATTTTTGCGGTTTTACAACACAGGGGCCTTTTCAAGGAAGTTTCGATGTGAATATTCCTAGAAATTTGGCAACTACACACATGTTATTACGCCCTTTGAGGGGGAAAATTACAGACAATTTTATCATAAAGTCGACTGTCACTGGAAGCGAAAAATCAGCAAGTGGTTATTGGATACTGTTCGAAGCGGAGAGAATCGCACATGAATGATATACAACTGGCGAAAGCTTGGTCAACAATTGGCTTGTTCCTTTTGGTGTTTTCTCTGGATTCATGGCTTAGGACGCAAGGCCTCTCACCTATCTTTGGGTCCCATTTGCCCCACACAGAACGCACTGCTGCTGCTCTTTTGGGCGTCATTATTAATGTCATTGCTGCGGCTCTTCTATTGCGTATTGCATTTTCTTTTACCCGGCGTCAACCATCAGGTAAGCTGGCAGCCCGCCTACCAATCGCTTTTTATGTAAGCCTGGAAACAGCAGATAAAAATGCTGTTTCTTTTCAACGAATAATGTATTTTTTATTCCACATATTTCCTCTATTTGCAATATTTCATTTTCTAAAAATCGTTCTTTCAAGCCAATACTACATGTCGGCAGAGTGCGACAATCTCCAGTGCAAAGGCGTTAGCCTTTGGCAGTGGCCAGATCCCTATATCTGGGATAATGGCTTTCGACTGGACAACTGTAATGGCGTGACCTTCTTCCCTGTACTGGAGCCCGTGCTTCTTGTGGCCGTGGTCAGTATACTTGTTGCGTGGAACGTACGTTATTTCTTTTTACTTCGAAGCTGAAAGAGGAAGCAGGTAACTGCCCAAATTCAAGGGATAGCGAACATGTCCGACATTGTCAGAACATCGAGACCATATTTAGTTGATTTTGAATTTGCCTTGGAGCTGTTAGTCAGAATTATACGGTTGGAGCTAAAAGATAATTCCAGATAAAGTTCGTTGTTCAATTCAAAAGTCTCGTTAGGGTCTATACAATTTTTCACGACAGTATCGATCAGAGCCGGATAGAGATTCCACTTAAACTTCATTGAATCTTGTTCAAACAACCGGAGCCACCTCTATCGATCTTCTTTTTCGCCCTGCACATGACCTTCCTGTGAAGGTAGGTAAATTCACTTCATCCTTTCTTGCCCAAGTCTCCGAGGTGTTGCATTGTATCCTCCTCCATAAAAATGATTATTCTCTTCATTATTTAAATACAAGTCTGCTAGCTTTAGCTCTCTGGGAGCTGTTTTCACCAGTTTAAACAGATAACATCCAGATAAATGAGGAGAGTGAGATGGTTCAGTATCAGATTTCTGTTGAAGAGTTTGGTTCCCTTAACGTTTATAATGATAGAGAAGAGGCAGTCAAACTGTCCACCTTGTGGCAGAAGGGAACCGCTGTTTTGGTCTTTGTTCGTCATTTTGGCTGAGTAATCTGTCGTCAGCAGGTTGCTGAACTAGCTGGGTATCAGAATGATTTTTCACAACGAGGAGCGCAGCTTGCTGTTATCGGTAATGGCGGGAGCCATGATCTGATAAAATTCAGGGACGTGACAGGATACACGGGGATTTTGCTCACTGATCCCTCCTTGGAGACCTATAAATTTTTGAAGTTTAAAAGCGGCCTTGCTGATGTCATCGGGATGAAATCCTTTACCCAGGGTTTTTCAGCTCTTAGAGCTGGCTTTATGCCTGGTTCGCTTCAGGGGCATGCCCTGCAGCTTGGTGGTGCCGTGGTTGTCGTGCCGGAGGGTAAAATCACCTACGTTTTCAAAAGCTCTGCGGCAGGCGATCACCCGCCTATTGAGGCTCTGCTGGCGGCCGCAGGGTAAGTATCGTCGTACACTTCCGACAACCTGAACGTGATCACTTCGCCAGACCTGCATTGCCTAATTTTTTTTCCTGTACCGGAAGACATGTCAGACGGCTTGTGATATTCCCCCGTTCGAGTTGACAGTGAGTTAACCACAATGAAGAGCGTTAGGTTATTTTTTCCTGATTAAATCATTTTGTTTGGTGAGGGAACTCCATATCAAATTTCAGAAAAACCTAAGCGGAGTGACTAATAACGTCACCTCAGCTACTTATAGCTGAATTAAACCTTGCCACAACTAAGCTAGACAAAGTTGCATTATACTCCAACGAAAGGTGTTTCCTGTTAAGGGAATCAATAAGGTGCCTCAAAAACCTAACAATATACAAAGGTCTTCTGGCCCTTTGTAAAGCAAGATTTTCCTGACAGAATAAAATGATCCAATACTCGAGAAGGTTCCAGAAAATATCTTATGCATGCTCTAAACTGTGATCTGCCCCCGATTACTTTCTTATCACCCCGTCACCAGATTGCTCCAGTTCTTCTGCCGTGATCAGGCGGTAACTTGTACTTCGTCCCCCTCCCGGATTTTGAAGCAGAATGTGGCGGTCGGCGAGTTCCCGTATATCCCTAAGTGCGGTGTCGGAAGAGCATTTGGCGCACTTGGCATATTTCGATGTGGTCATGTGTCCCTTAAAATTGTCGAGCATGCGATTAATAATAAGGCGCTGTCGTTCATTCACCGGATCAGGATTAATCCGGTTCCACAGTTCCGCCTTAAAGAGAACCGAGGACAGTGTATCTTCTGCATTAACAACAGCGCGCGAAAAGCAATTTAAAAACCAGGACAGCCAAGATGTAATATCGACACTGCCTTTTTGCTGTCTCTCAAGCTGTGTGTAATATGCTTTGCGTTCCTGCTCAATTTGTCTGGACATAGAATAGAAGCGACTGGACGTCCCATCTGCCCTTGCCAGAGCCATATCCGCAATTGCACGCGCAATCCGCCCATTGCCGTCTTCAAATGGGTGAATAGTGACAAACCATAAATGGGCAATACCTGCTTTAAGCACAGGGTCAAGCTTCAGGTCAGTTTCAAACCATGAGAGAAGCTTCGTCATTTCCGCATCAAGCCTGGATGCTTCTGGCGCCTCATAATGCACCGTTTCACGCCCTATTGGACCAGACACAACCTGCATCGGGCCTGCTTCTGCTGGTCGCCAAGTACCAACGGTAATGCGATGCATACCGCTTCGACCTGTCGGAAACAAAGCCGCATGCCAGTCGAACAAGCGTTCCGCAGTCAAAGCCTGATCAAAGTTTTGCGTCGCATCCAGCATCATCTCAACAATGCCTTCAACATCGCGGCCGACAGGTTTGTCGTTTTGTAGAGCAATACCTAATCTTCGAGCAATAGAAGATCGGACTTCATCAGTATCAAGTTTTTCGCCCTCTATGGCCGACGAGGTCACAACATCAGTTGTGAGAATATTCAGGCTGGCCTCCTGCCGGATCGGGAAACCTAACGCCTCCATTTTACCTAGCAAACGCCCCTGCCGGTAACGAGCCTCGGCGAGCAAGTACGCAAGGCTTTTATCGTCCCAGATGAAATTTGGCCAGTCTTTCTTGTCATAAATCCACATGCATAATCTCCGTATTATATGCGGTGATTATAGCGAGTATTTGCCGCAATGGCTATTGAAAACCGCAAATTATGCGGTGAATAACAGCTATAATCGCCGCAAATGCACTCCATTCCGGAGAACAAGGGGACATTTTTGACTTTTTGATAATTTCTTCTAATCGAGCGGGGAAATCCTTGTATCGTTTACCGTCCTCTGGTAGCTCTGTAAGGCGCAATGGTTCATACTACACCGTATCGTGCATCCAGAGACTGAAAGTTCGTGTTGCCAATGTTAACGGGTAGACCAAGTGGCCAAGTTAAGACTCTTCCTGTTATGTTGCGAGTTGGTCTATCTATCTTGAATTAAAGGGTTTTTTTGGT
>CBDTUM010000197.1:0-6934 GCA_965363495.1 uncultured Desulfopila sp. | reverse complement strand
GGCTAACTTTGACTTTTTATTACGAGTTGGTCAAGCATGAGCTGTCCAAGGCTCTCTGCAGAGGGCAGGATGGAGGGATATCATGACCATAGCGGTAGAGCTGCAGCAGCTCAAGAGAGCGGGAAGCCAGCTCTCTTCGAACCTGTCGCCTTGTTCCCTTGACCCGAGCGATGGCCATCCGATCATAGCTGGTGGTCTGGTGGCGCATCCAGGCAATGACTGCACTGCGCGCACGATCTGCGACAGGGATTCGCTCCGTCCGCGCTACGGTACCGCTGCCAACAGGCGTCGCAAACTCGGTGACAACTGTGGCCAATCGTGACGCAAGTGTCGCATACCTGCTATGAAAACCAAGAAAGTCAAGAACTTCAGCGTTAAAGTCCTGTACATACGCCTGGTGTTTTCTTTCCCGTCCGGCCAGTTCCTGCTGGCGTTTTTTGGCATAGCCAGGGGCTGAACGCTTTGCCTCCAGCTCATTTTTGGCAGCGAGGATATGTTCCTCTTTTGCCCAGATCCCCCTGGAGATAAATCTTTTTTTAACCTTTACCTGGACCAGCCAGGTCGGTCCTTTTGCTTTGACCATTTTGGTAAGAGGACCGTCACCCGGAGCAAGCAGAGCCCAGTCTTCCGGAACTACCAAATGTTCTCCTGTATCACTCAGGACACTTCTTTCTGTTCTACCTGGTTTAACCAGGCGATTTTGCTGCGGCATACGTGTCGTGCACCCTTTTACCGAGAACGGTTTGTCATAATTTTTTGTAACTATTCAGGTTGGTGCTAGAAACCTGATAATACCACAGACTCTAACTGTTCAGCAGTGCTCCAGGTGTGCTCAAGCAGGCCGATCAGCTATACATTTGTATGCTGGGCGGACTGATCGTGCCCAGATGGGGTGCTGCTGAACAGTTACAAATTTTTTTCTATAGCTGCCAGGAGATCTTCTTCTGAGTAAGGTTTAGTAATATAATCGTCAGCGCCTTGCTTCTTTGCCCAGAATTTATCGCTCGGCTGGTCTTTACTGCTGACGATAACAATATTGATGTCTTTCGTTTCGGCGTTGGATTTTAATTGGCGACACACCTGAAAACCGTTTTTATTGGGAAGAATGACATCGAGGAGAATGAGATCCGGCTTTTTCTCCAGGGCGATCGATAAAACTTTATCGCCTTCTGTCACGGCTACGGTCTCATAGCCATTTTCGAGACAGATAGAATCGGCGATGTGCATATCTGTCTGGCTATCCTCTACAATCATTATTAATTTTGCTGCCATGTAATTTTCCTTTCTTGTGGGGAGATTTTTGACGCCTTTCTCTTGCCATATCCTTTGCGTTTTTTCATCATCTTTTCTGATCGTTACGCGAATGTAATGGCAAAGGCAGAAGGTTTCTTTTAAAGAGAAATAAAATTTCTGGTGCTTATTCCACTGCTTGCAGGCAACAATTCCGACGGCAAGGCTTGTCAATCTTTTATAATTGCAAAGATTGGCTTATCCGAGCAAAATCCGGCACTACACCGAGTTGACCGGGAGCAAGAGAATATACTCCCAGCACATTTTCGCTGTTCAGCGGTATTACCGGAGACTGCAAGGATTCAAAGCCTGCGGTAAGCTTCTGCAGTGTATATTTTTCTGGTATCTCGATGATGAGCTTGACCAGTTCCTTTTTTTCATTGACCGACCTGACAACAAGATATTTAGGCGGCTTGCTACGACCATTGACCTCCAAACCATAATAGTTTTCCAGATTAATAACCGGCAGCATGACGTCCTGATATGTCGCAGTAACCATGGAGGGAGACGAAGAAAATGTCTCCATTTCTTTAAAAAGAAGTTCGAGTTGATTTTTACTCAGAATCCAGAAAATCTCCCATCCATGGAAATGAGCGCTGTTCGATTTTATGGTGGCTATTTCGAGTTGTCTTTTCATAGTGTCATGGAAAATTATTTCGTGAATGAGTCAGATGAGGAACTGATACAAATTTCTTCCAGTAGCTGCACAAAGGTGTCTTCTTGATACGGCTTGGTGAGATAGTGCTTAATCCCCAGTTCCCGCGCCTTCTTCTGGTGTTTTTCCGATGCCCGGGAAGTCAGCATAACAACGGGAATGTCTTTATATTCCTGTTGGTTATTAAGATTGGATTTAAACTCATAGCCATTCATTCTGGGCATTTCGATATCAAGGATAATCACATCAGGCAAAAAACTCTCCAGTTGAGCCAGGGCGTCCAGACCATCGACCGCCTGTTGCTGCTGCCAGGATTGACTCTCCACAAGCCGAGCTACACTATGGCGTACGCTGATAGAATCATCGACGATCAATACCTTTATCGGCGCAGTCGGCTCAACCTGAACCTGGGATACATTGTCTGTCCCTGCATACTCGATTTCGACATCCACCAGCTCGCGGAGATTGAGAATTGGAATTAATCCTCCAGTCCCGGTCAGAGTCACTCCGCTTATGCCACGAACATGGGTCAGATGACTGCCGAGATTTTTAACGATGATCTCCCGCTGCTCGATAACCGAATCGATGGTTACCGCATACGGTTCTTCTCCCTTCATAAACAGAATCGCCAGCAAGCCCTCTGACATTGCTATCAGGGTGTCCATTTTTCTTTCCAACTGCAGATGGAAACCAAGATTTATCGCCGGGATATATCCATCGCCAAAGGGAACGGACAATCCCGTCGTCTTGTCAATTTCTCCAGGGGAGAAATGCTGCACCTGGAGTATATCCTGCAGGGGGACAGCATACTCTCTTCCGGCAACCGACACGACTACCGCACGGTTGACAGAAAGGGTAAAGGGGATTTGTATCGCAAAGACGACCCCCTGCCCCGGATTGTTGTGGATCTGAACGGAACCATGCAGATCCTGGATATTTCGTTTGACAACATCGAGCCCCACCCCACGTCCGGAAAGAGTGGTAATTTCCTGCCTGGTGGTAAAACTTGGGTGGAAGAGATATTCCAGCAATTCTTTTTCACTTAACGCTTCCGGCGTATCTACCAGGCCTTCTCGAGCGAGTTTTTCTTTGATAAGGGTAAAGTTAATACCACCCCCATCATCGGTTATACGCAGGACAACATACCGGCTCCGCTGTTCGGCATGCACCGAGATTGTTGCAGTTTCCGGCTTGCCAGCAGCTGTCCGAAGCTCAGGAGATTCGACGCCATGATCAACCGCATTGCGCAGAATATGCATAAGTGGGTCGGTTATTCTGGCCCAGACGAACCGGTCCATGTATACATCTTCTCCGGTTACGGTGAGTGCCACCTTTTTGCCCAGTTTGGTGGCTGTATCCCTGACTGTCCGAAAAAGAACCCGCGAAATTGACGACAGAGGGGTCATCCGGATACGCATGAGCTTGTCCTGCATCAGCCTCATGGTCAACTGCTGCTTGCTGGCCTGACCACTGATATCACCCGCCAATGAGGTAAGGGTGCTGTGAATGGAGTTCACATCAACTGCGATCTCGTTAAACGATCTGATCAGCAGGTTCAACTGTGAATAGCGATCCAGTTCAATGGGATCAAAATCGGCCATCCCGCTATTCACCGGGCCATTGCCTCCACCACGAGCGCCGACGGGATTAAAGCCGTAAAGCGATTGCACCTCAAAGCCCGACTCCAGTTCCTGGGATTTTCGACGCAAAGCGTCTTTAACATTTTCCAGTTCAACCAGAGACAGTGAGAACTCTTCCAGCATCTTCTCCATTGCCCCACGAGCAACAACCAGTTCCCCTTCAATACTCACCAGCTCGTCAAGATCTTCCAGCCTGACCCGCAGGGTTCCAGAGTCACCAGGCAAAGCGGCATCATTTTCTACACGGACAGGTTCTGTCTGCTTCGTCGGCAGCATTTCTCCGGCAGGCGCTGGTTCAACATCCGCTACCGGCACTATTGCTGCTCGTTCCATCTTTTCTTTAACCGATGGCAGCACCAACTCTGTCGGTACGCTGTCCTCGGCCGCAGGTGCCGTGGAGCAGGACAGCAGATACTGGCTAATAGTATCAATCAAGCTGTCAAGCCGAGCCGATTCTGTAGCCTGTGGCGATTGAGCCAACAGTTCGATAACATCGATACCGGTGGCAATAACCTGCACGTCCCCAGGATGTATCGTCTTTGCCTCGTCATGCAGCCAATCGAGCATATCCTCCAGGACGTGCGCTCCTTGAGCAAGCAAGCTCACCCCAGTCATCGACGCCGCACCCTTTAAGGTGTGCACCGCCCGGCGCATTGCAGCAACGGATGCCTGCAGCTCAGCTGTCAGGCCAATCGAATCCTTGACCTTATTTTCCAGGAAGTTGAGCGACTGATTTATGACAAGGAGATGCTCGTCGCATTCTTCTCTGAAAATTTCCATCAGGAGCAGCTCTTCTTCATTACTCGATTCCACTGACGAGGCTGCGCTCGATGTAGACACAGCAACGACCGGAGCAGGGTCAGCAAGATCCTTGGATTCTTCGATTTTTTCGATTTCTTCCACAACAAACTGGGGAGCGTCAAACTCATCCATAAACTGGGAGAAATCGCCTGCAACCGAATCATCAAAAAAATCCGACGTTGCCAAATCGGCTGTTGTCCTTGCACCTGCTTCTTCGGCAACGGCAAGCACTTCTTCCTTTTGGTCGAGTGCCACCAGCACCGCCTTGAATCTATGCAGTTGTTCTTTTACTCTCTGTACGGTTGTACTGTTTTCCGGATTCTCATGGCTGAAGCTTATTTCGAGAAACTGCAGAAAATCCAGAGTCAGCCCCGGTAGTTCGGGTTGGTGGTCGATGACACCGGAATGTAATTTTTGCAGAAGAAGATGGAATTCCCGCATCAACCGGCTTTGTTGTATCATCCCTGCAGCCTCAACCGTAACCGCAAGGATCGATATTGCATGAGCGAGCTTGCCATACACCAGGCGGTTGTACTCTGTATTGTCTCCGTTTCCCGTCAAACAGTCGGCAAGTTGCTGCAATAGCAAAAAGATGGCGCGAACATCAGGTAAATATTCCTGCAACAGTGCAGCAGGCTGGCCGGTTTGTCGGCTGGCGGCTTCCTGCTCTACATCAAGTCTTGTAAATAATGCGGCAACCTGCTCATGAAAATTTTGCTGCACATCGTTATGATTTTTGTTGTAGCAATACTCGATAAGCAGCTCAACAGTCCCGTTCAGAGTTGCCAGCAAGCGCTCAGGAATTGGCTGCCGATCGTCAAGCACGACATCAAGAGCTAATTCGACGACTCTGGCTCCCTGGCTCATATCGGACAACTGCACCTGCGATGCGGCACCTTTGATGTTATGAAAAAGCCGGTGTATTGTTTCGAGGGAGGCCAGGGCGTTTCTGTCCGATGCAAGCACTCCAAGATTTTGCTCGAGCTCTGGCAGGTACGATTCGATTTCCTGATAAAATAGCTCAACCAGTTCGGCAGTAGAAAACTTTGCCATTATTGCTGATCCTCTTTATTGCTTTTCAGGCCGGTACCACTTTCGCTCATTTTCTTTCAGCCCCTGTTGTTGTAATCGACCAGCCGTTGCAAATTCAGCAACATCGGGACCTTGAGAATATAATAGAAAATTTCGTCAACCAAGAGGCCAGCGGCAAAGAGAGAAGTATCGACAGCGTGTTGATCGACTACATCAAGGGATTTTGTCTCGGATACAACGCGATTCACCGTACCAACTATTCGATCCACGCGAATGCCGATTTTTCTTTTTTTATGTTGGAGCACAACAAATCGATTTCCTTTGCACCCTCTGTCTGAAAACTTGATAAACCCGCCAAAATCGATAACGGAAACAATTTCACTCCGAATATTCACTATCCCCTGAATCCAGGCAGGAAGATTAGGCAGGACAGTAAGAGTCGGCACGGGGCCAACTTCAGACAGATCGTTAATGGCTATTGCCAGGTGCAGAGTCCCGATGCCCACCAGTATATAGCGGAGCTCCTCTTCCCGATCGGCAGCAGCCTGTCGCGCAACTGCAGCTGCCCTGTCGGTCACCTCGGCCAGCTCGTCATCAATATTTTCGATGAGATTTTGTAAAGCAAACATCTTTGACATGAATTCTCTCTGCAGATGAAGAATTTTTTACGAGGTGATTATATATAACTACCGATCACCGAAAGCAGTCTCTCCGGGTTGAAAGGTTTGGTCAGATACGCCGACGAACCTGCCCGTATCCCTTTCTCACGGTCCATCGGACTGTCTTTAGCGGTCAGCATGACAACAGGAATTTTTTTGAGTCGAGGGTCTTGTTGCAGCCGCGCCAGAATATCGTAGCCGGTCATATCGGGGAGCATGGCATCAAGCAGAATCAAATGCGGCCGCTCGTCGCCAATCATCCTGAGTGCATCGTGGCCATTGGCCGCTTCCTGAACCAGATAACCTTTTCTTGACAGCACCATCGTAATCACTTTTCTGGAGGTGGGACTGTCTTCGACAATCAGGACTGATTTTTTTAGTCCATTTTCCGGGACTATTACTGCTGTCGGTCCAGCTCCTGTCGGCTTTACCACGGTCGACACGCGGCCCGCTGGCGGTCTCGCCGCTATCGGTTTGACGACTGCGGGTTTTACCACTGCCTCAGTCTTTTCAGGAGGTGATAAAGGTTGCGGGCTTGTTGCTGCAGGAATCGATGGATCGAGATATCTGGCCAGTACAGCCAGAAGTTCTGTCGGCTCAAATGGTTTCGTCAGATACTCATTCGAGCCGCCGATCATTCCTTTCTGTCGATCGGCAGCACTACTTTTACCTGTCAGCATGACCACGGGAACTTCCGCGAGTCTGCTGTTTTTTCTAATCACTGCCAAGATCTCATAGCCGGTCATATCCGGCAGCATTACATCCAAAAGGACGAGATCGGGCATCATTCCCTCGATGGCCAGCAATGCCTCGGTACCGCTTGCTGCTTCGACAATACGGTACCCTTTCCGATTAAG
>CBDTUM010000196.1:0-6951 GCA_965363495.1 uncultured Desulfopila sp. | reverse complement strand
TCCGAGAACCTCTCCGCGGCCCGCAGCCGGATCCTCGATGCGGATATTGCCCAGGAGACCTCTGAGATGACCAAGCAGAACATATTGCAACAGGCTGGTGTTTCCATTCTGGCCCAGGCCAACCAGGCTCCTCAGCTGGCCTTGTCACTGCTCGGATAAGTTAACCTCTTCCCGTAACTTTGGGGCCGGTTTCGACTGGCTCCGGGGTTACGGACTGTTTTTTAGCTAGGCTCGATAATTGGGTTTTTGTTTAATACTTGCTTGTCGGGTGTTCTTTCACGAAAAAATGTTCTTATAAAAACACAAAAAATCAGGTTGTAAGCTACTAATCCCGCCCAAAAGATTTGCGGGATTCTTTTTAGTACTCGCTGTGCGGGGGTGAGTTCTTTCATGAAAAAATGTTCTAGTCAAGCTTAAGAGAACATGTTGTACGCCACCAATCCCGCCCAAAAGATTTGCGGGACTCTGTTTAGTACTCGCTTGACGGGTATAAGTTCCATCACGAAATAATTTTCTTGTCAAGCTTAAGAGAACATGTTGTACGCAACCAATCCCGCCCAAAAGATTTGCGGGATAAGTTCCATCACGAAATAATTTTCTTGTGAACAGCACAAGAAAATTATTTCTATGTCACTAAAGGATAAACCATGAATGTAGATACTATCAATAATCCGGGGGCAATGATGCAACAGCCGCCTAAGGCTGCCGAGACGATTGATTCCAACCGTAAAAATAAGGAATCAGTTGCCTCAGAACCACAAGCAGCAACAGAATCCCCAAAAGTTCAACCGGAAGAATTGCTCGATCAGATCAAATCCCTCACCCAGGATGGAGCGTACAGTGTCCGTTTTGAAAAAGGTGATGCCGCCTCCGATATGGTCGTAAAAATTTTTGATAACAAAACCCAGGAAGTTATTCGCCAGTTCCCAGCAGAAGAAGTGCTGAAATTCAAAGCCAACTTTGCCGATCTGGTTGGCAACGTGGTCAACACCAAGGGATAATTCCTCAGGTTTTTTTGGCCTGCACAAAAGGGTATACAAATGTCTATTACATTCAGCGGTCTTGCAACCGGGTTGGACACGGATTCTATTGTCACCGATATAATGGCGCTAGAACGTGCTCCGATTGATAGGCTCACGGCCAAAAAAAACAGCGAGACCGAAAGACTCAAGGCATATGCCCAATTTAAAACAAAGCTTGACAGCCTGAAAACCGCGGTGGGTGATATGTCCGTCACCAGCCAGGTTCGATCCACCAGTGCCTCTTTGAGCTCCGAAGATTCCTTTACCGCCACGACCACCAGTGGCGCTGTGGGCAGCTATAAGGTATCGGTTGCCCAGCTCGCCCAGGTGCAGAAAACCATTACCCGCGGCTTTTCATCCAACAGCTCGGCACTACTCGGTACCGGGTCGATCTCCGTCAATGGTACGGAAATAGCCGTCACCGATGACAACAATTCCCTGCTCGGTCTGGTGCAAAGTATTAACAAACTTTCGACGACCACCGGCGTACAGGCATCGATTATTAACGATGGGTCGACAGATGCTCCTTACCATCTGGTCTTTACCGGCAAGGATGCAACAACCACATTTACTATCGATGAAAGCAACCTGAGCCTGGCAGCGCCGGGAGACATCGATTTTGAGACCAGCAATGTGCAGGAGGCGCAGAAGGCGGTGGCCATCATTGACGGCATTACCGTAGTCAGCAATACCAATACCATAAGCGGGGCGATAAGTGGGGTTACCCTCAATCTTACCAGTGTCGACGCCACCTCATCAAGCGGCATTGCAGAAGACGGCGTCGATCCCTGGGAGTGGGATACGCCACCGGTGTACCAATCGACCACAATGGATATTAAGGGTGACACCGAGGCAGTAAAAGAAAAAGTAACTGCTTTTGTTACGGCTTACAATGAGGCGATGGAGTGGATTCTTTCCGGCTATTTAGAGTTTGGCGGCAGTTCAGAGGTTGTTGCTGCTGAAGACGGTTCAACGGAAGAAGCGGAACTTGGCTCGGTATTGCGAGGCGATGCGACTATTAACAGCATGAAACGGCAGCTACAGGGCGTGCTTAGCAGCGCTGTGGAAAATAGTGGTAAATACCGCATTCTGTCGGAGATCGGCATCACCACGAATACCAACGGTACCCTCAAGCAGGACAACACCAAACTTGACGCCGCACTGGCAGATAACTTTGACGATATGGTCTCCCTGCTCTCCGGAGATGACGAAACAGCAGGAGTAATGAAGAACTTTAATTCGCTGCTTCTCAATTTAACCAGCAGCAGCACAGGCATGTATGCCGTGAAGAAAAATGGTTATGACAGCGCAGTGAAGCGCTTTGATTCGCAGCTGGAACTGATGGAAATACGCATGACCAAAAGGGAAGCGATTTTACGCAGTCAATTCAGTGTCATGGAAGCACTGGTCAGCAGCTTAAATGCCCAGGGCGATTTTCTCACCCAGCAAATGGACGCTTTAAACGGAAATTAATAAACATGAACCCATATACGAACCAGTACCAGCACAACCAGATTATGACTGCCTCGCCAGAGCAGATACTGCTTATGCTCTACGACGGGGCAATTAAATTCACCAGGCAGGCCTTAGCTGCCGGCGAGGCTGGAAATATGCCTGAAAAACTCGGTCGGATATCCAAGACTTTTGCGATTATCACCGAGTTCTCCAGTTCACTCAACCATGAAATTGGCGGAGATATTGCTGCCGATCTCGATGGGCTCTACCACTTTATGCTGCGCGAACTCAATAAAGCCAGAAAAGACACCAGCGGCGACCACCTGCGCAATGTTGAAAAACTGCTGGTCGACCTGCGTCTGACGTGGGGGGAGGCGGTCGAGATCAATAGAAAGGAGCTCGGTATGTTGGCCCAGCAACATAAGGCCCATGAACAGGATGCCCAGGCTCCGGTAAGAAGGCTGTCAGCCGCAGGCTAAGCTATAAAAAAGAATCTGGACGGTGCACAAATATGAGCCACATCATAAAAGAAAAAAATACAGCAGCACGTTGCGATGCACTGCTGGAGCAGGTAAACGGTATATACCTGGAAATCGAGACCCACTATCAATCGATGCAAAACAATATTTCAGCGACCTCGAGCCAGCAGATTCTGCAGACAGTAGGTGTTCTCAACACCCTTCTTCAAGAAGCACAGTCGATAGATTATCTCGTTGCTGCCGCCTTCGAGAAAGCATCAGGTTTTTCTGCATCGACCAGTACCTTGCTGGAAAAAAGAGGTGAAATATTGAGCAGGCTCTATCAAGGCAACCGGAATATAGCTACCAGGGCAAGAAATGTGCAATCTTTGCTGCGCCATGAAATAACGTCCCTGTCAAAAAACCACAAAGCAATAAACGGCTATAAGCCTTCTGGAACAGACAGAAAGCATATGATTCGAGCTGCTTTTTAGTGAATTAGAAAAAATTCATTTGTGCTTTTTACAAATGAATTTTTTCGTGAATGAACTTATCCCGCAATGCTGTTGGGCGGGATTAATGAGAAGAGTCCCACAAAGCTGTTGTGCCGGATTAGTGAGAAGAATCCCGCAATGCCGTGAGGCGGGATTAGTGAAACAAGTACCCGCAATGCCGTGAGGCGGGATTAATCAATCCAGAACCGCAAAGCTTCAAAGAGGCATTCAAAAGAACACCCGCGATGGCAAAACAGCAGCAGCAAGTGAAAAAATGACAACAACAGCCCCCCCCCAGATAACCGATGTCACTCATTTTTTTCTCACCATAACGAAAGAGTATGAGTATTTCGAGCGCAATGTCCTGCAGATAATCGACACCATCCCCGCCTCTTCACCCCAGCATATACTCAATGAATGCACCCGGATCAGTGCACAAAAAGACAAGCTGGCAGCTATGGATGAACAGATGTTTGCCATTATCGAGCTGGCAGGAAGCGAAATAGCCCAAACCCCCATGGTCCACACCTACCGGGTAGCTTTTGCCAGGGCTGCCATGGCCTGCAATAACCTCTATCAGGATTTGCAGGCCCTTAAAACAACCTTGCAGCAGCCATAGAGATTCTCTACATCCTTCTTCTCTATCCTTGCTGCGAGACTTGTTTAATGCTAAAATAATTCGTCTATCCCCTTTTTCGCTGCTGATTTTTTATTATTATACAGGAACATTATGGACTCCGACACGAACATCCTGCAGAACATCCCCAACGGCAAGCCCGTACGAATATTCCTCCCTCTGCTGAACCGACCGGACCGCGTCAGAGCCCAGTGCCTCTATCAACAGATTGAACCACCCAAATTTTCCCTCTTATTCAAAAAAGGTGCTCTTCCCGTTGAGGATTTAGATATTCAGGAACCATGCATTATCAGTATCGACATGGGTGGACCGACAGTGTCGCTTGAAGCAATGATCCAGAAGGTTGCGAATGAGCAGACCCTGGAAATGATCGTCCGCAAATCGATGAGTCATGACCAGATGCGGGAATTTTTCCGGGTCGATGCAGTGACCAGTGTTATCTCAAAATCCTTCCATACCGAACTCTTCAATAATAAAAGTGAACCATGGTCGACAAGTGGCCAGACCGTCGATATAAGCGGCAGCGGGATTCTGGCATTATTCAACGAAAAGCCGCAGCCGGATCGACAGGTGAAACTGGAAATCACCATCCCTTCCACTGAACCCGAGACCATCAAGGTCCTGGCCCATCAGATTCGCGTGCAAGAGTTGCACGATGGCCGTTTTGAGGTTGCCTACCATTTTGACGATATCACCATTGAAGATCGAGATAAAATTATTGGTTGTTGCCTTGTCATACAAAGAAAAATGCTCCGCCTAAAAGTAACCGTGAAAGAGTAGATCGCCCCCGCAAGGGTGAACACCATGAGAGAATTATGTCCACCGATATTATAGCCATCGTTGATTCTATTCCTGACCGTCAAGAGGCATCGCTTACTCTAACCGATTTGACCGGCAAAAGTATGCAGCTCCCCTGCATCTTTAACGAATCGGAAGCCCCTTCCTTTTTTCTGTTGTTTTCCCCAGGATCCCTTCCAGAAGATATCAACAAGGACTGGCACTGTACCCTGGTGATTAATGATGCCAATGACGAGCCAGTTACGTTTTCGACAAAAATCGTTGAAATCCCGAACAATCGGGTCATTGAGATGGTGGCCAAAAAGTCCATCCGGCTTGAAGACCTTCGCGAATACTTCCGGATAAATCTCAAGGCGCAGGTGGCGGTTTCTTACGACCCTGGAGAAAACGACCGAAACGAACACCCGCTTAATCTGAAGGGAGAGACAGTAGACCTCTCCCAGAGCGGGGTATTGACCATTCTCCTCGATGAATGCAGGACTGCCGAACCGGTGATCCTTGAACTTAAACTGCCCAATCCGGCCGACACTGTTATCTGCACTGGTCGTGTCATCCAATCGAAAAGGATGCGTACGAATCGCTGGCTTACTTCTTTTCGTTTCGACAGGATAACGACCAAAGCAAGAGATATAATCGTCAAAAACTGTTTTGCCGAACAGCGCCGCCAGCTGAGGGAGAATATTCAAATGAAAATGTAGTAGCTGATAGGCTTACCCGGGTTAATTTCTCACTGTTTTCGGTAGATAGAAACAAATGGACACTATTAAGCCCCTTACCTCCATAACCACTATTGGCCCTGCGACATCGCAAGGCAGAGAACGCAGCCAAGGCCAGCAGACGCCCACCGAAGGACAGCTGTTCAAAGCGGTAGTCGTTGAAGCCAGAGGCGAGAACCGGTTTGTCCTCGATATCGACGGTACCCGGCAGACCGTTCGATCGGAGGCGAATCTCGCACCTGGCCAGTCGCTGAGGCTCCAGGTGGTCAGGACCGAGCCGCAGGTTGAACTGCAGATTGTCTCGAATAATATGAGCCAGTTGCAGGGCAGATCTCTGACAATGCTTGGCAAAAATATAGATCTGGCCGGCCTGTTGCAGAGGTTTCAGCAACAGAACCCGACACTGCTGGAATCTCTGCCCCCGACGACTCGCTCTACTCTGGAAGAGTTCTTTACCTTGCAGCAAAACGGGGTGGCGGGTAAAGATGGCGGGGTTGTACTCCGGCAGCTTATCGATAATCTTGGCTTGAACCTGGAACAATTACTCGCCCGTGGCGATAAAAACGCTGCCGCGCATACTCTAAAGGCGGCCCTGTTGAATATTGCTAACAGTTTCAGCACCGCCGGCGGCATAAACGAAACAGCCCAGAAGATTCTCACCACGCTCGAGCTCTTTCAGCTTGTCCAACTCCAGGTTGCAAATGATACCCAGCTTATCCTGCCCCTTCCCCTGCCCTTTATTGAACAGGGATATCTACTCATTGACCAAGAAGACAAGGATTCCGAAAAAAACGACACAACCGGTTCGGAAAATCGTTTTTCCCTGCATCTGAGTGTTTCTGCACTTGGTAATTTGCAAATCGATTTTTTGCAGAATGTAGAAGGACTTTTTATCAGATTTCGGGCGGACAACCAGGAAAAAGCTGATTTTATAGCAACATTCACCGCAGATCTACAAAGAGCTCTTACTGATATACCACTGATAAACGTGTCATTTTCCGGTGACGCACCTGATCCGATCCAGGATTTGGTCCGCCGCCTTGTACCGGCCGGCAACCAAATACTCGACACTAAGGCTTGATATGGTTAAGCGAAAGCCAACAACAAAGGCTATTGCCATTGTCTACAACGAAAACGAATCGGCCGCACCAAAGGTGGTTGCCAGTGGCAAAGGAGTTATTGCCGAAAAAATCATCGCTACAGCCAAAGAAGCCGGAATCCATATCCAGGAGGATGCGAACCTGGTTGAACTTCTGTCTAAGATTTCAGTAGGAGATGAAATCCCGACGGAACTCTACCAAACCGTTGCCGAGGTGCTTGCTTTTGTCTATCAGATAAATGAAAAATTTAGGGAAAAGACCAGTAAATAAA
>CBDTUM010000195.1:0-6982 GCA_965363495.1 uncultured Desulfopila sp. | reverse complement strand
ACAACGAGAGATACCCAATTGCTGATTGCATTAATTTTCAATGACGGTCGCTTGTCAGCCATTTTCTTTTGCTCCCCACCGGTTGCCTTGACTACGGAAGCGTCCCAAAAGCCCTGCAATACCAAATGCAAGGAACAACACAGTTGATGGTTCCGGCACTGGTCGTGGAGCAAAGCTTGCTTTCAGCCCACTAAAAGCAAGCGAATCACCCGTTGTGGCCTCTGCATACATTGCCAGTTGGTAGATATGGGTGATGTCAAGTGATAGACTTTTAGACCAAGAAAAATCCATAACGGGCCCACCACCATTATCCGCAGACTGATACGGCTGGAAGGAGTAAGACAAAATGTCGTTGCCGAGGGTAAGGTCGAGCAAGAATATGGACACCATATCCATACCATGAGTTTGCTCAGCATATCCCGTAGTGGAGAGTTCAAGACGACTTGAATCTGACATAAAGGTATAGGTGGATGTACCAAAAGCATCAGCCTCCCAGCGGCCAGCCACCAGAGCGATTTCAAAATTTCCGGCTTGGGCGGTTGATTGGCTTAATTCCAACATATCAGGACAATCGAAATAATAGCCACTGGCTGCACCACTAACTGGATGGTTCGCAATAATATCATAACTGCCTGCTGTCTCACCAGCTCCGGTGCCACCTGCCAGCCCCCTTACTTGGTGCGTCTCAGAGAGAATACTGATTTCGGTTGCATATACGGATGGACAAAAAAAGAATAGAGTGAACAATAAAAGCACAAGCTGTTTCATATAGCATACTCCACTACAAAAGCACCAACATATCTTACAGTATGTCCAAATCGATGTTTTGCAAACATCTGCTGGTTGCGACCAGGTCGTCTATTCATCATTGTTTATTTATACTTTTTGTTTGGCTAACCGTTTTGATTTTCAGCAGCATGATGTGGGAATAACGAAGGATTTGGTGTTTCATTTATTTTAATTTAATTCAATTTCATTACACGGCCTAACTGCTCTTTTCTGATAAATGTGATGACATCTTTCGGCAGTTCAATCTCACTTCTTTTCAAGAAATTCCACAGGTATCCAGCCAACCGCAATACACCGCCGATCAAATAGGGTTTTTCAATTATCATTCGACGAAAGACCTTGATGAGAAAAAAGAGAGGGTGGCTGGCCAGGTGATACTCAGCAACTCCCTGGCGGAACCGCGCAGCATATATTGAGTGAGCAGCACCAGTGCCGGTAGGCCGGAGATGGACAACTTTGATGTCCTGGAAAGAACAAGCTTTCCTCCCGGCCATTCGGGTCATGACACAACTCACAGTGTCTTCACCTCCATAAGGCAAGGGGAGGAATCCGCCAATTCCTTCGAAATTTTCCTTGCGGAAAACCTGGATCGCCTTTGGGGTTGAACGCCAATCATGGGGAACTTTGTGCAGCTTGTTGCCAATGAGATTTTCATAGATACCAGAAGCAACACCGAGAAGCTGCTCTGCTGCAAATTTATCAAAAATTCTCTGGTAGTAATCATTTGGCAGTCGAATATCCGCATCAAGTATGGCCAAAAAATCATGGGGTACATGTTTGACCCGACCATATCCGGCCATGATGGCAAAAACATTGGACGCGAAATATTTTTGGCCTTGTGGCTTTTCCCGATAAAAGTATTCTATAAAGTCGTAGCTTTTCGCATATTTTTTTATGATTTGACTCGTAGAATCTGTCGAACTGTCATCTACAATAATCCATTTTTGCGGTAGAATGGTTTGCCTGAGCACACTCTCTATAGTCTGCTCGATAAACTCAGCCTCGTTGAAGGCAGGAGTGACAATTATGTATCGGGTTATATTAGCCACAGTCCTACAATGTTCCGTATCCCATTTACGGGTTCTTCTCTTAAGTTCATGAGCATTAAATTAGCAAGCCTATATAAACAAAAACAATCCTAATAGCTACCAGCAACAGCAGAAAAAAAGAGAAATATGCAGATTTCCCGCACAGGCAACTCCTGCAACAGATACAAAATTTTGAGCAACTTTTCTTCTTAAATCATACCTGCAGCTGTTTGTCACAACAAGAACAACAAACAGAAGGAAGACCTCCTGTTAGTGTGTATTTACACTGCTATAGCTGTTAAATGAGTCTAATCAATCAGTCAATATTACCACACTATGTATATTTTCTTACCAGGAATTTCCGAGATAATTCCTCTTTCCCGTCACTCTCTTTTTAGTCTGGCCATTTGCGAAATCGGTGATTTTGTCGAGCCAGTATGTTGGAAATCGTACGCACGGTCGGCAATGCCTCTGGCGACCGACCTCACTTACCCTTTAAATCGGAAAGTTGCGAGCACTTCTTCAAACGCATCTTCGATAGCAGAAATAAAATAGTTCTGTAAAAAACAAATGAATATAACCGCATTCTCACTGGCCAAATAGTGACAAATCTTAAGAGATATGGTTAATAGTGGGGATATTAATGAAATTTAAACCTCTTTAGAAGGAGTTGATTATGTTACGCATGCTGATATTTTTCTTTTGTCTGCTTATGACAGGTGGCCAAACGGCGGTGTATGCCGCACAGTCGACAGTTGATGTGCCCATTTCAGTTAAACAAAAAAATTTCGCCTTGCAAGAAGTGCTTGGTGCCGATGTGAGCAAAATGCAGCGCGATAAAGAATATGTTATCGGCCATGGCGATATCCTTTCCATCGCCTTATACGAGGAAGGGGATATGTCTGCAACCGCTGCTCAGAAACAGACTGGCAATGATGCCGGGGCAGCTAAATCAGGAATACAAGTGATGATGGATGGGCGGATTTCACTGAAAGATATCGGCGATGTTGAGGTGGTAGGACTCACCCTTGCCGAGCTGGCCGATTATCTAAAAAAACTCTACTCTACTATCTATGATAACCCCATCGTCATCACCACCCTGTTACAAAGCAACAGCCTGCGTTATACGGTGATGGGGCAGGTTCTAAAACCCGGCATTTTCAAGCTTGAACATCCGCTGACCCTGGTCCAGGTGGTCGCCCAGGCTGGTGGCTTTACTGAGTGGGCCGGAAAGGAAATTACCGTTGTCCGCAAAGACCTCAGCGCGGAAGACACAAAACTCTTCAAAGGCAATACCCTGAAGTTCGACTATGACGATTTTGTCGCCGGGAAAGCCCTTGAGCAGAATATTTATGTCCACACGGATGATATTATTATTATCGATTAGGCAAAGTGGCCCTCCTAATAATAGCCGCTGTGATAAGAACCATAGCCTTTAACGATCGATTCCTGCAGAGGGTTAATATCTTGATCGTTAAAGACAATGCCGAGAATCCGTTCCGTACCGATGACATCGAGGATCTTCTGAATCTGCGCCTTGCCCGAGCCGCTCTGGCGAACAACCAGTATCACTGCATCGACCTGACCGGCAAGAACACTTGTCTCCGCCGCAAGGAGCAGCGGCGGACTGTCGAAGATAATGATACGATCCTCATACCTCTCCGATAATTCATCAACCAGTGCAGCCATTCGGCTTGAGCCGAGCAACTCCGCAGGATTAGCGGGAGACTTGCCGCTGGGCAGGACAGACAATGTTTTAATTGTTGTTTTGGCGATCAACTCAGACAACATGACATCGTCTCTCAGATAATCAACCAAGCCGACGCGGTTGTCCAGCCCGAACAACTTTGCCATGGTTGGTTTACGCAAATCACAATCGACAAGCATGCAATGCTGATCCATCCCATGGGCCAGAGAGATACCAAGATTGGCCGATACAAAGCTCTTGCCCTCTTTGGGGATAGCTGAAGTGACCATGATGGTTCTTGGGATCGCTTGACCATCAAGAGGGTGCAGAATTCGCGATCTCAGGGTTTTGAATACCTCGGGCAGATAGTTGTTATCGTTGACGGCCATATCAAGACGTTCGTCCCAATTGGCGCTCGAAATTTCTACCGGTTGCCGATGTTCCGGCAAATTTTCCCGGGTTGGCAAGGGAGCTGGAATTGATCCCGGTCGATCTGACTGCGGTTGCTGTATAGTGTTTTCCGGTCTCTGAGCAGGCGATTTGTTCATATTTGCCTTGTCGAGACTTCTCGAAATTTTAGACATTGGGTCTTACTCATCCTTTTTTATTGCCGAAATCGTTGCGCGTATCGAAAGGCTGCGCGTATCTATTGAGCTCTTTCAGCAGAGAGATTTATACAAGAATATCAGATAATAATCCGGCCCTGTTTCCAGAAAAACCCCAGCACTGCAAGGAGCACTACGGCCCAGGTACAAAAAGAGGCCGTAGCGGCAATTGTCCAGAAGCGCTTTCGCAATATCTCTCTTTTCAATGGCAAGCGGGGAACTGAACAGAGAACTTCAAGTGGAAAGGCTGCTTCGAGTTGTTCTGGAAAGCGAAAAGAAGTATCCATCTTTTTCAGCAGGAAAGACCCTACTACGCTGGCACCGCATCCCATTAACAAAGCAAGCCCCATGATCTTGAGAAAATCGGGCTTCACTGGTTTTGTTGGTGGTTGGGCAAAGTCCTCAATTTTAAACTGACTCCCCCGCTGCTTCCGTTCAAGGTTGAGTGCTGATCCAGCCTGGAGATTCTGGCCCATAAGGAAATCGTAATGACGTTTCAGTTCGCCATATTCCCTGGTCAGACCGGACCATTCAGCCTCGCGCACCGGCGCTGCTGCCACCCATTTGTCATATTGAGCGATCTGTTTCTGGATATCTTCTTTTTCCGTTCTGATATTGGCGATACTGGCAGTGATGCCCTCGAGTTGGTTCTGCAAACTGACAATTGTCATATCCGTCGAATCATAGGAGTTGCTCCTGTTTTGAGACGATGCAGCCTGCGAATTATTGCGGACGGATTTTTTAAGTCTGGCGATCTTGGCTTCGAGGCTTTTAATTTTCGGATGTTTTTTCTTGTATCGCAACTCCAGGCTTTGCAGTTCAGCCCGCGCCTGCGCCAATTGCTCCCTGGGGCTTAACACCTGCAGGGCATTGCGGTCAGCAGAAGTAGCATTCATCTGTTTGGCTTCCAACAGCTCTTTTCGTGTCGCAACCTGATCACGCAACATCGCAGACGTCTGTTCCATAGTCTGAATGGACTCCTGTCGGCTTTGATAATTGTTTTGCAGGGCAATCAACCGGGCCATATTGGTTTCGCGCTGGTCGCCCATTTCATTAAAGTACTTGAGCTTGTAATCGCGCATGACCGCTTCTTTAGTGTCGAGCATCTTTTTGGCCATGCTCAATTCTTCTTGAGTATATGCTGACGTTTCAGAGGCTCTTTCTTCACGATATTTCATATTTTCGCCAATGAAACGTGCCGCCAGGGCGTTTGCCACCTTGGCAACTTTGTCCGGAGTGTTATCCATGTAGCCTACAGTGAAGGTATCACCATTTTTTGATGGTACAATAGTGATCTTATCGCGCATACTTTCCACGACATCTTCCATAGGGAGAGATTCTCTCTCCTTTACGAACAGATTTTCGTCGTTAATAATCTTTTCAAGACTGGTCCTGCCCTTTACAATCTGGGTCAAGGTGCTGACGACATCCTCCAGTCGCGATTTATCGTCCGGAAGCATCCTGCCGGTATTGACCATCTGCTGCTGGTAACTGAGCAAACTATCACTTTGAAAAACTTTCGGCTGGAGAAGATAGACGCCGAGTCCTATAGTTAAAGCGGTGAGGATACAGCTTGCAATAAGCGCTTTCCGGCGACTGGCAACATCAATCAACTGTACTATTAATGGTACTCGCGATGGCTCCATCGCTTGCATTTGCATCTCTTCCATCTACTTCCCTACTCCCTTATTCAATTTCCAACAATTATCCAACTATGAAAAGCAACCATGACAGAACATAGAGGAAATAACAGTATTTTTCAATTAGAATACTTGTACCCAGAACGAATACAAGGAATCTCTCTTGGTCATATTGAAGCGGCGCATGAAATCGCTGAGGTCGGGCCGTTTATCATTGCGGGCCGCTACAATGAGACAGCAGAACCTCCCCACATTTATAGTTGCGGGGAGGTTCTGCTGTTATGATTTAGTACTTGGTCCCGGCTTGCGATTCCGTCTAACACTTACTCCCAAAAGGCCAATGAGACCAGTCCCGAACAAAATCATTGTAGTCGGTTCTGGAACAGGTTGAGACGACAAGTTTGCTTCTAAGTAAGACCCAGCAGGACTATCGCCGCCCGTACTTTCTGAATACATATACAATTTATACAAATGGTTTGTGTTAAGAGAAAAACTCGATTGTAAGTAAAAAATTTGCATAAAATCCTGCCAAGAATAAGCAGAAGCAGCACTCAGAAATTCAACATTATCATTCATGTCGAATAAAGAAACCCTCACTTCATCCAGGCCATGTGTCTGATCGGTATATCCAGATGCGTTTAAGGTTAACTTATCATAATCTATTTTGAATATATAACTGGACTCTGCAAATGCATTATAGCTCCATCGCTGGCCCCCTACTTCCTGTTCAAAATTCCCTACAGTGGCAGAGGATCTCTGGGGCTCTGGAGGATCAGTATCCACATCCACACTGAGACCATTTGCCGTATGCGAGATAGGGTGGGAACTCGTTATATCGTAACTTTCATATGACAGGGCTGGGTCGCCCGCAGACCCCCAAATATGATGTGATTCAGAGAGTAACTCGATACCCAGAGGACCAGAATAAGCGGGAATAGATGATATTACAAGAAATACCCCGCATACAACACTACCGATAAAAATACGTTTCATAACGCCCCTTTTTTTTAAATGCAACATGATAACTGTAGCTGACCAAGGAACAAATGATTATCAAATCTTTCGCAAACTTTAACCATTACTAATTATAAAACCAACTGCTAATGATGGGGGGCTTTTCTCTTGGCACTTCTTGCGCCCTAAAGTGGATCCCTGAGTCAAGACAAAAAACCACCGATTTTAAGCTGCACATTGTTCTTCTGTGACAACCGGGTAATACTGCCCAGCTATCTC
>CBDTUM010000194.1:0-7098 GCA_965363495.1 uncultured Desulfopila sp. | reverse complement strand
GATAAGTTCCTTCACGAAATAATCATCTTGTAAAAAGCACATGATGATTAACAATTGGTCAATAACCCCGCCCAAAAGATTCGCGGGATAAGTTCCTTCACGAAATAATCATCTTGTAAAAAACACATGATGATTATTTCTAAGTCACTAAAACCCAAACATACAATATATTGTTCGTTAGGATGTTGTCATTAAAAATCTGGTGAATCGCCTTGATGTATACAAATCTTCTCCTGTTTCTGGTTGCTATTTTTCTTTTTAGTATCGATCGTATTCCTTCCTCGCCACTTCTGCCCGGGTGGCAGGCGCTGCTCCTGTTTCTTCTACTCCTGATTGGCTATGCTCAGCTCGCCGGCAGGCTGTTTGACAGACCACGAGCCAGTCGGTCAGCCGGATATTTTCAGACGGAAAAGCAGCTCTCGATTTTCGCTCTGGTTTTTTTCGGCGCGAGCCTCTCTTTGTGCGATGCCAAATATTATCTGTCTCTGCTGTTCTCTTTTGGCAATACAACACCCGCGCTGGTAAATCTGGCAGGACTTCTGCTATTTGTCCTCTTTCTGGCAATTATGTGGCGAGCCGGGCGGAAAAAATACGAGCGAATCTTTGCCAGAAAACAAAGCACGCCGGCATTCATCCTGGCCAATATCAAAGTCAATCTGCCTATTGTCCTGCCTTGGGCTATGTTGTCACTGCTCTACGATTTCCTTGCCTTGTTGCCTTTTCCTGGATTGCAAAAAGTTATTGCTTCAGAATGGGGCGACTTGCTGCTTTTTGGTTTTTTCCTCTGTTTTGTGGTGATATTTTTCCCACCGCTGGTACGCAGACTATGGGGATGCCAAAAATTGCCTGAAGGAGCTCTGAAGAAGCATCTGGATGCGTTTTGCGCCAAGCAAAATTTTAGCGCAGAGTATTATCTCTGGCCACTTTTTGAAGGACAGATGCTGACCGCCGCAGTAATGGGCATCTTGCCCGGTCTTCGGTATATTCTGCTTACCCCTGCCCTCATCGAGACCATGTCCCTTTCTGAAATCGAGGCCATTATGGCCCATGAAATTGGCCATGTGAAAAAGTTTCATCTGGTACTGTATATCTTTTTGATAACCGGATTCAGCCTGTTGGTCGGAATGCTTGCCGAGCCATTGATCTATATGTTTCTTTCCCTTCATTCGCTTAATGCTTTGATAGCGTGGAGCGGTATTTCAGTGGAATCGGCCTTGACTCTAGTCAGCTCGGTATCATTGCTTATTTTTATGCTCGTCTATTTCCGATTTATTTTCGGCTATTTCATCCGTAATTTTGAAAGGCAGGCAGACCTCTTCAGTTTTGCGACCATGGGCAACGGTCAGCCGCTGGTTTCGGCTTTTGAAAAAATATCGGTCCTCAGTGGCAATATCCGCGACCAGCCTAACTGGCATCATTTTGGCATCGGGGAACGTATTGACTGTCTCGAGCATGCGGAAAGGGATCCGGAGGTGGTCAGGCGGCATGATAAAAAGGTACGCTACAGCCTGATCGCCTATGTAGCAATACTGCTGCTTGCCGTCGGTCTGGTCCGGCAGATTCCTACGGAAGTGCTGGCGCAGCGTTATCAGGACAATTTTGCCGAATCGGTCCTGCAGCAGAAGGTAAAACAGGAACCGGACCGCGCTCTCTGGCAACGGCTTATCGGCGACCTGATGCTGACCAGAAAGATGGAAGAAAAAGCGCTGGCCGCCTATGAAAAAGCGTATAGCCTCGATCCGGTCAATCCTGGGATCATGAACAATTATGCTTGGTTGCTCCTGACCAGCGAGAATCTGAACCTCAGGGATCCTGCTAAAGCATTGACCCTTGCAAGAGTGGCTGCGGTTCTCCAGTCAAAAGGAAATGTCCTTGATACGCTGGCTACCGCCTATTGGGCAAATGGTCTTGTCGATGAGGCGGTGCGTACGGAACAAGAAGCAGCGGCCATCGATGTATCCCAGAGCAGATTTTACCAGGCGAAGATTTTCAAGTTTACCCGTCAGACGTATCAGGAAGCGGTGCGTGAACTCGAGGCAGCGCAAAAGCCCGCACCACAAGAGTCGAGGTAGACTATGCCGCTATTAGGTGCACATGAATCGGTTGCCGGCGGGCTTCATCTGGCGTTTGCCCGGATTGAAAGTGTCGGTGGTGAAGCATTGCAGATATTCACCCGTAACCAGCGACAGTGGCGTCCTACTGAAGTGAAAGCTGAAGAGATTACACTTTTTCGCAATGCTCATGAAAAAAGCCAGGGAATGCCGGTCGCTTCCCACGCTTCCTATCTGATTAATCTTGCTACCGCTAAGGACGAGTTGTTGGAAAAATCGGTGCACAGTCTGGTGCTGGAACTGGACCGTTGTGCCCAGCTTGGTGTGCCGTATGTAGTGTTGCATCCCGGGTCCCATGGTGGTGATGGTATTGCTGCCGGCCTTGAACGATTTAGCAGAGGCCTCGACAGGGTAATGGAGCAAAGTGGCGGGAACGTTCAGGTGCTGGTTGAAACTACTGCCGGACAGGGTACCGGCCTTGGCAGTACATTTGCAGAATTGGCATATATCCTTGATAATTCGAAATTTCCTGAATTGTTGGGAGTGTGTGTCGACACCTGTCATATCTTTGCCGCAGGATACGAGCTGCGGACGGCAGATGGATACCAGGCGACAATTGCTGCACTGGAGAGTGCAATTGTTCTCGACAAGGTACGTTTTTTTCATCTCAATGATTCGAAAAAAGAGTTAGGCAGCAGGGTAGACCGCCATGAACATATAGGCAAAGGGGCCATCGGTCTGGACGGTTTTAGGAACTTGCTAAACGACGGCCGTTTTGCCAGCTTGCCGATGACCCTTGAGACCCCCAAAAGTGACAGCCTGGATGAGGATCGTGAAAACCTGCAGATTCTCCGTTCGCTTCTGCGAAAGACGCCACATTAATTTTCTCTATCTTCTTGCAAAATAATGATCTTCGAGGGAGAATGGGTGGAAACTACGTTCTTTCTCTGCAAAGGTAAGTCACGATATGTCAGTGAAATTTTTACATAGCGATGCTCTTCTTGGTATCCTCGTCAAGCTGAAGGTACTCACCCCTAAACAGTGCCAGTTTGTCACACTCGAAAAGGGAAAAATGCGTCAGAAGCTCCTGCGGCAAGCCGCGAAAGAAGGGGAGATTGATAAAGAGTATCCGGATATGGTGGAAATCACCGTTGGGTTTAACTTCAAGTTGCAGGGGGGGGATGGACGAGTAGTAGATGAAGAACTGATCATGCGTGCTGTTGCCAAAGAAAAGCAGCTGCCCTTTAAAAAGCTTGATCCGCTTGAACTCGATATGGATATCGCCACCAAGACCATTCCCCGCAACTTCGCCATCAGGCAACTCCTCCTTCCTTTCAGGATGGAAAATGGGGTTGTGGAAACGGCAATATATCATCCCGACTGTCAGGCGGCGCTGGCGGATATCGAGCAGGCCAATCAGATCAAGATAAAGCCGTATCTGGCGACGAAGTCAGATATCAAACGGATAATAGGCGAGTTTTTCGGTTTTCAGAAATCGATCAGTGCAGCCGAAGATCAATTCGGTGTCATCCCGGGAGGGGCTGGTTCGATTGATATCGGCAATCTCGAACGGTATGTAAAAATTTCTTCCGCGAAAGAGATAACTTCTTCTGATCAGCATATCAAAACAGCAGTCAATCATATCTTTCATTACGCCCTTGAGCAGCGGGCCAGCGATATCCACATCGAGCCAAAACGCAATGTGTCGATGATCCGTTTCCGGATTGATGGATCGCTGCATACCATCTATAATCTGCCGAAGGCTGTCCATTCGGCTATCGTCGCGCGCATTAAATTTTTGTCCCGTCTCGATATTGCCGAAAAGAGGCGGCCTCAGGACGGCAGGATTAAAATCGGCGAAACGAGCGGCAGGGACGTGGAGATAAGGGTATCGACCATTCCGGTGTCCTTTGGCGAAAAAGTGGTCCTGCGGATTCTCGACTCCGAATTGATGTTTCAAAGAATCGACAGCCTTGGTTTTTCCAAAAGAGATATGGAGGTGTATAATTCTTTTATCTCCTCGCCCCACGGGATCATTCTGGTAACGGGTCCAACCGGAAGTGGTAAATCGACAACGCTCTATTCGACCCTTAAAGAGATTGCCACGCCGGAAAAAAACATTGTCACCATAGAAGATCCGGTAGAGATGGTGCACGAAGAATTTAACCAGATCGCCGTCCAGCCGCTCATTGACGTGACCTTCACTACGATCTTGCGCTCCATTCTTCGCCAGGATCCCGATATTATAATGATCGGTGAAATTCGTGACCGTGAGACTGCCTCCCATGCGGTGCAGGCGGCAATGACCGGCCATCTGGTCTTTTCGACCTTACATACTAACGATGCGGTTGCATCGATTGCCCGCTTGAGAGATCTCGGGCTGCCGCCGTTTATGATAGCGACCTCCCTGCTCGGATGCATGGCCCAGCGATTGGTGAAAACTATCTGCCCCGGCTGTGCAGAAGACTTCGAGATGAAAAGTGAAGACCTCTTGAAAATGGGCTTTCCCGTGGCCGAATCGGGTAATCTAATGCTCAGGCGCGGAAAGGGCTGTCGAGATTGCCGTGGCACCGGATTTAAGGGCAGGTGTGGGATATTTGAAATATTCCCCATGTCTGCAAAGGTGAAAAAGATGGTCGCCGATGATGTGCACACCTTGGAAATAAGGCAGGTTGCAATACGGGAAGGAATGACTACATTACGCGAGGACGCGTGGGACAAGGTGCGGCGCGGTATAACCACCTACGAAGAAGCCCTGCGGGTGACTGCCGCCTGAAATATTCGGGCGGAATATGAAAAAAAGAGATTATAATCTCGTAAAAACCTTAGATAACAGCTGATGGCCATAAAAATCGTCGCCAAGAACAAGAAAGCCTTTCACAACTACCACATTGATGCCACCTATGAGGCGGGAATGGTGCTCTCCGGACCGGAAGTCAAATCACTCCGGGCCGGCAAGGCGAATCTGCGAGATGGCTATGTGAAGATTGATTCCCGTGGTGAGCCGATGTTGCACAACGTGCATATTTCGATGTACTCCTTTGCCACCCAAAATCCAAACGAGCCGCTCAGAGTACGAAAATTGTTGCTCCATCATCGTGAGATAAAGAAACTTATTGGTAAGCTTAACGAAAAAGGCCTTGCCCTGATACCATTGAAGATATACTTTATAGAGAACGGTAAGGCGAAAATTGAACTTGGTCTTGCGCGCGGTAAAAGAGAATACGATAAGCGGGCCAGCCTCAAAGAACAGCAGAGCAAACGCGAGATTCAGCGAGAGATGCGCCATGACAAAGTATAACCATAAGCTTGAATCTATATAAAGGGGGCGAAACGGATTCGACGGGGATGTGTAAGCTCATTGTTGCATGCCGAGCTTCTATTTGCTCGTAAAACCAGTAGAACATAAATATAATCGCAGACGATTATAACTACGCAGTAGCAGCTTAATAACTGTCATACTGCCGTTCCACCGGCCTTCGCCCGTAAGGCTGGATTCGGGGCGTCGACTCAACGGGCTGGTCACCTGAAGGTTGCCTGTCTTTCAGAGGACGAGATCTCACAGACTAGTTCCAGGAAATCTATGTTCCGACAGAGTTCCCGGCGCGAAAATTAAAGCACGGAACTAAGCATGTAGATACGAGAGGGGAGCATTTTCGGACGCGGGTTCGACTCCCGCCGCCTCCACCAATTTTTTGATATCATTGAGGAAGTCGAATTCTTCATGCACGAAAGCCTATCTTTATCCACTTGAGTTATCCACAAGATAACCAACGAGAGGAATCAAAGATGGGCTTTTCTGTTTCTAACCCAACCTATTTGTACCAGAGTCCTTCTGGCTACATCTTCAGATTACGCATACCAAATCATTGCTGTCCCATAAATAATGATGGAATAACAGATAAATAAAGGCTCAGAGAGCTGCTTGTGTTATAATGAAATTGCGAAAAATCAATTAAATACAAGGAGATCTGAGCCATGGCACATTCTAACACAATCATTAGTCAAATGATTTTTTTTGTTTGGTGTAAAAATGGCGTTACAATTCACCTACACCAACTAATGACCAATCAATTGTCCAGTTTTTAGTGTTAAAAACTGGACAGTCGCTGTTTGTGGTGTTATTCTGTTTATTATGAATATATCTGATATCATAAGGTCTAAGGTGGCTAGATTCTCCAAAGGTTATGTCTTTACCTTTAGTGATTTTGTCGACATGGTAGAGAGCAAGGAGGGCTTGATTAAAGCTTTGAATAGACTTGCTGTGTCTGGAGAAATCGCAAAACTTGCTAAGGGTAAATATTATAAGCCAGAACAATCTCCTTTTGGAGAACTTCCGCCTAACCAATATCAAGTAGTCAAGGATTTGCTTGAACGTGATGGGCGGATTGAGGGATATATAACAGGTCTTAGTATTTATAATACATTGGGTTTGACAACTCAGGTGAGTAATACCATCCACATTGGCAAGAATGAAGTTCGTTCCTCAATGAAGCGTGGGAAATATAGTATTTCTTTTGTAAAACAGAAAAATACAGTCACGAGAGAAAATATCCCACTCCTACAGTTCCTTGATGTCTTGCGGTTTATAAAAAAAATACCTGACTCGAAAATAGATCGGAGCTGTAAGGTCATGCAGAGCTTAATGTCAAAGTTATCTGTAAAAGAGTTGGAGGTATTGGTTCGGCTTGCATTCAAATATCCCCCTTCAACGCGAGCTTTACTTGGAACTATCTTGGATAGTTTGGGCAAAGTACAACTCACAGAGAAGCTAAGGAAATCGTTGAACCCCATCTCAATCTATAAAATTCCAGGGGTTTCTGGTGTGTTTCCTTCAGCGTCTGAGTGGAGTATCAAATGAGACTGCATGAAGACAAACGTTCTTTTCCGACAGGCAGTAACTGCAACGTCTGAGATGTTGAGTATTCCAGAGATATTTATCGAGAAAGATTATTGGGTGACATACGCCTTACATGCTGTCTTCCTTGATTCTATTGGGGAGCAAACGGTCTTTAAGGGTGGGACTGCTCTCTCGAAATGTTTTGGT
>CBDTUM010000193.1:0-7309 GCA_965363495.1 uncultured Desulfopila sp. | reverse complement strand
CAGCAGATACATCCCACAGAATCGAGATATTCCGGCTTGCATTTACAATTTCATGCAGAGCGTCGGTAGCCTCGTGAAGGGTCTCAATCGTCCAGTCCCCCGAGCTTTTGAGTCGTAAGGCCCCGTCTTCATCATTGTTTTGAAGTTTTTGTATCTTAGCCTTCTGTGGTTCTGTTGTTTGCATCAGTTGCCTGTCCGTGATCTTGTCAGCAGTGTAAGCATAGGAGCTGATACAGTAGAAGATTTCGGTGGCAAGCTACGCTGGGTTGAGGCTTGCGTTGGCTTTTTACAAGGAGATCAGAGCTGCGGCATATTGTAACACAATCCAGACTCAAATTACTGCATTTTTCGGCTACTCGTTGTTGCTCTCAAAGTGTAATTCTCGGAGAGCCAGACACGATTATCCGCCTAAATAGAGACGCTGGACTTCGGGGTTGTCGAGGAGTTGGGCGCCACTGCCGGTCAAACGGTTCTGGCCTGACTCGAGGACATAGCCCCGATTGGCAACAGAAAGACCTTTGCGGGCATTTTGTTCAACCAGTAAAAAGGAGATACCCTGCTGGTTAAGAACAGTGATTGTCGAGAAAATATCATCGACAACCAGCGGGGAGAGACCAAGGGACGGCTCATCAAGGAGAACAAGTGTGGGTTTGAGAAGGAAAATTCTGGAGAGAGCCAGCATCTGGCGTAAGCCACCTGAAAGTGATCCAGCCGGGCTGTTCAGTGTATCTTTCATCCAGGGAAAAGTTTCAAGAACCGTCTCCATGCGCTCTTGAAAGAGGGATTCGGAGATAAAAATCCGACAAAGATTGAGATTTTCCAAAAGCGACAGGCTGGGAAAAACATTGCGTCCCTGGGGGACAAAAAGAATGCCTAAGGTGATTTTCCGGGTACAGTCATATCTTGAAATATCTTGATCGTTAAAGCGTACCGTCCCCTTTTTCGGAACCAACTGCCCGGCCACGACTCTCAATACCGTTGATTTTCCGGCGCCGTTGGGGCCGATCAGGCAGACTGTTTCACCCTTGGCAACCGTAATATTCAGCTCGGAAAGGACGGTGAGTTCGCCGTATCCTGCCGTGATGGCTTCAAGTTTCAACATAGGCATCGCTCCCCAGGTAGGCCTGAATAACCTTCTTGTCTTTCCTGGCACCGGCGGCACTGCCATCAAAGATCAGTTCTCCGGCATCAAGCACCAGAACACGGTCACAAAGCTGGCTTACCAGTGGCATGTTATGCTCAACCAGAAAAAAACGCATCCCTCCTTGCGCCAGATCTTCCAGAATTTTAACCAGTGACTGGATCAGGGTCGGATTAATCCCGGCGGTCGGTTCATCAAGGAGTACCAGTTGGGGATCGGTCATCATCACCCGGCCGATCTCCAGTAATTTTCGCTGGCCGTAGCTCAGGCTGCCGGCGGGAGAATCCGCCAGCGCGGAGAGGCAGAGCAACTCCAGGATATCCCGGGCTTTCTCTTCAATTTCTTTTTCCTGCCTGCGCACCAAAAAAGGGGAAAAGAAGGCTTTGATGAGGGATTCGCCGTGCTGTGGGGTTGGAATCGCCGTCAAGTTTTCCAGTACGGTCATGAACGTCAGCATCCGGCTGTCCTGAAAGGTACAGGACAAGCCGGAATGGCAGCGCTTTTCTGGAGGCAACGTGTCGAGCGGTTGCCCGTTGAAGAGGACCTGGCCGCTATCCTGGGAATAAAATCCCATGACCACATGAAAAAGCGTCGACTTGCCCGAGCCGTTAGGGCCGATCAGCCCGGTGATGGGCGTTGTATTATCAAGGGCGATACTGACATCCTGCAGCACCTGGTTCCCACCAAAACTTTTGTAAATTGATTGTAATTCCAGCATCAGGTTTCCTGGAGAAGACGTGATTCGGCGATTATGCCCTGGGGTCTGCGTAGCATCAGCAGAACCAGGACCAGCCCGAAGAGCATGCTTTGAATGTGGGCTACCCCTGCGGTCATTGATGCCGGCAAGGGCAGAAACCGTAAACCTTCGCCGACGCTCACCACAAGAATAGAGCCGATAATCGGGCCCAGCAGGGTGCCGCGGCCGCCCAAAACGACACATAACAGAACCAGAACCGTCAGCTGCAGGGTAAAATCGTTCGGGCTTATATAGCCGAGATAATGGGCCCACAGGCCTCCGGCCAGGCCACCGAAAGCTGAGCCTATAGCCATGGTGCGGGTCTTGAACGAGACGACATTTTTGCCGAATGCCCTGGCCACATGCTCATCTTCGCGGATAAGTTTCAGCGTTCGGCCAAAAGGAGAGGCGAGAATTTTTCTAAAACAGAGAATCGACACCAGGGTGATAAGTAAAGCCGTTACAAGGGTCACAGTGTTGCCGGAATGGCCCCATATTTCTATTCTGGGGATACCCGGCAGACCCATGGGGCCACGGGTCAGCCACCGTTCATTGAGCAGGAGCAGCCGGATCATTTCGGCGAAAGCAAGAGAAGCTACACCAAAATAATCTCCGGTCAGTCGCAGTACCGGCCAGGAAAAGATCAGGCCGGAGATTCCCGCGACTGCCATGGCCGCAACCAGACCGAACCAGACCGAATGTCCGCTGAGCGTCAAGAGCGCGGTGGTGTATGCGCCAATGGCAAAAAAGCCGACATGGCCGAAATTGTATAAACCGGCGCAGCCAAGTTCAAGATTAAGCGAGGAAGCAAAGAGGATATAGATCAGACAGACAATACCTATATGCAGCAGATATTCCATTATCGAACCCCCTTTGCAGTTGAGCCAAGAATACCCTGGGGCCTGAAAAGCAAAATGGTGATAATCAGCACAAAGGCGGTTAAATCTTTATAGCCGGGCGAGATGAATGCGGTGCCCATGTTTTCGATGATGCCGATACACAAACCACCCAATAACGCCCCCCAGACATTGCCAACCCCGCCCAGGAGCACCGCGGCAAAAGATTTAATCATAAAGGAGAGGCCCATCATCGGGTCAAGGCTGGTATCGAGTGCCAGGAGAAAGCCGCCGGATGCAGCAAAGACTGCCGATATTATCCACACGAAAATGCTCACTTTTTTAGTGGATATACCGTAGATACCGGCCAGCTCCATCGAGTCGGACACGGCCCGCATCGATTTGCCGGTCAGTGTTTGAGTCAAGAGCAGATGCAGGATGACAAAAAACAGTATCGACAGGCAGAGCATCGCCAGCTGGACAGAGCTGATCAGCAGCCCACCCAGTTCAATGCTTTCGTGGAACCCGGTTTGATAAGAACGCAGGTCCGATCCGAAATAGAGCTGCAGGGCGCTGCGTAATAAAAACGACAAGCCGATTGAGGCAATGAGCAGGGTAACGGGCTGGCTGTTTTTCAGAGGCGCAAAAACCAACTGGTTTTGTAAAAGGGCAATGGCTATCACCAGCAGAAGAGCGGGGAATAAAGCCAGCCACAGCGGCAGGCCAAAAGGGGGCAAGGTGAACAGCAGAACGCCGTATGCCCCCCAGGCAATCAACTCTCCGTGGGCAAAGTTGATAAAGCGGAAAATGGAGTAGACCATGGTCAGACCGACGGCAAAGAGAGCATAGACCCCACCGGCGACAATACCATTGAGTAGGAGTTGGAGATAATACAAAATGTCCCGTTTAAATAATTTTGTAACAACGATGCAGATGAAGCTTTTTTACGACGCCATCTGCTTTAATTTTCGACGATTTTACCATCTTTCACAGTCCAGCGTCCATAACTGGCACCGACATCGCCGTTTTCATCAAAACTTTTGTCGCCGGTAACGCCTTCAAAGCCTTTTGAGGAGCTTATCAGAGATGTGCGGATAGCGTCTGCCGTCAGCTCAGGGGCATTATTGAGGGCTTTGGCCAGTAGATGGACCATATCGTAATTATATTCGCCAAAAATCGGCAATTTCTGGTCTGGATATTTCTTGGCAAAAGCAGCCTTGTAGTGTTCATAGAGTCCACTGGTCTTGGAAAAAGTGGGGTAGGTGCCAATAATGCCTTCGGCGGCCACGCCGGCCAGTTCGACCAGTTTTGGTGATTTGGCGGCTGAACCCAGGAGCCACTGCGGAGCAAATTTCATCTCATGGGCCTGCTTGAGCATGGTCCCGCCTTCTTTGATATAGGTGAGGTTGACTACTGCGGTCGGATTACTTCTTTTCAGGCGCAAAAGTTCCGAGCGATAATCGGCTTTTCCCTCGTCGTAGGCAAAATCTTCAGTAATTTTCCCTTTATATTTTTCTTTGAACACATTGGCAAGACCGACCCCCCAGTCATTATTTATGTAGGTCAGCGCAACTTCTTTATAACCAAGCTCTTCCGCCAGCTCCGCAACACCGATGCCCTGCAGCATGTCTGATGGAAAAACCCGAAAAACATAGGCGCCGCACTTGCTGATATCCGATGCTGCTGATTCTGCCCCGATAAAAACAGTCTTTTCCCGTTCAGCGATAGGACAGGTTGCGAGAAAATTTGAACTTGCCGCAGGACCGATCACCACCGGCAGTTTTTCAATGGAGATGAGTTTTTGCAGGGCGGAAACTGAACCCTGGGCAGTCGACAGGTTGTCTTCGTAGACAATTTCAAGGTCCTTGCCTTTAATGCCGCCAGCCACATTGACCTCTTCTACCGCCAGAGAAAGAGCGCGCTGAAATCCTTCGCCATATACCGATATCTTCCCGGAGAGTGGCTGTACCGCGCCGATCTTTACCGTCTCGGCTCCGGCAGTTGCAGCTATAAAGCACAGCAATAATGTACAGGCAATTTTTTTCATACAGTTCCCCTTTTTAAAATGAGAGTTTTGTTCAAATCCGGCAAAATCGTTTCTAATCGCTATCGACATAAACGGGTAAGAATCTCCAGATAGAGAGCAACGCCTTCAGCCAAGTCATCTACCTTCACGTATTCATCAACTTTATGAGCCATTCCGGATTCGCCTGGGCCCAGGATAACAACAGGAGCATTGCCAAGACCCGGACCAAGAACTCCGCCATCGGTATAAAAAGTGACAATAGCAGGCGGGTGCGTTTGTTTTCGTACCGTATCGCAGGCTGCAAAGATCTCCGAAATGCTGTCGGTTTCCGGGGGTGTCCACAGCGGCGGCAGATCGAAGATCACTTCGATTTCGGGATCGAGAGGCGCAAGCAAGGTTTTAATCTTGTGCAGAATTTCGGTATGCGACCAGTTTACGGTCGAACGGATATCGATGCCTACCTCGGCCAGGTCAGGCACGGAGTTGTAATTATTGCCGCTCAAAAAACGACTGGTAACCAGCGTTGCCTCCCCCATCACCTCATGTGCCTTGCCCCCGAGAATGTCACTATTCAGAGCAACAACGGCTTGTGCCGCCTTCAACAGGGCATTTATGCCCAGCTCGGGGAAGGCGGCATGGGCAGTTTTACCGTGGAAGAGCGATTTTAACCAGAACACCCCTTTATGGCCAAGCCGGGGGATGTTGCCGGTGGGCTCAGCTACAAGTATGCAGCGGGCTTTGGGCAGCACATTTTGGTCGATAAGCGATGCCGCCCCCGCGCAACCAATTTCCTCATCGGCGGAAAGAACCAGAGTGACAGGTTTCTCCTTGATTTTATCAGCGAAATGAACAGCCGCCGCCACCAGTACAGCAACGCCGCCCTTCATGTCTGCCGCCCCTCTGCCAAACAGTTTGTTATCAACAACCGAGGCCTCAAGAGGCGGGGTATTCCAGGGTTGAGAGCCAAAGGGCACGGTATCGAGATGACCAGACAAAATTACGGCAGGCTGTTCGGTTCTCCCTTTGTGAGCAACGAGCGAGCTGCGATTGGCTCCGTATTGGTATTCCCTGATCTGGAATCCGGCGTCCTGAAGAAGCGGGGCGATAATACGGACAGCATCCGTCTCATTACCGGGTGGATTGACCGTGTTTACCCGGATAAGTTGCTGGGCTAAAGATACGGCAAGAGTATGATTCACTATATTTCCTGGTGTTTTGGTAAATGACAGCACTTTTTTTTACGGTGCTTCTCGTGTCGGTGAAGTAAAAATCAGATAGGGTATAACTGTTAATGTTTAATATGTAACTTTGCAAACGATGATTGGAATTTTTTCGATGCAATCTTGTGTTTTGGTTGTTGCCCGGTGCATAACAAACCCTGGCTGATCGATATGGTAAATATTGCGAGAGATGGCCGAACATGATAGTTTAGCTGTCAATTGCTCCAAGCAAGGACGAGTTGGATGTCCAACAACAAATTGCCACCTTAATGTTTGCTATGGTACAGCTCTATCTTAATGAATATGTAAAAAATCTCGTCGGTCGTAAGGTTTGTATCGCCTGTCGGGAGGGAATTCTGCGCGATCACTTTAATGAGATCGTCGCCGATAGCAAATTTTTAGTACGAAAAGGTGTCGTTACTACCCTGTTCCACAACTTGCCCCATCGTTTTGCCAACCAGAAGTTGTTGAAAAAACTGGAAATGCGCTTGCCTGAAACGAGCCTTATCAGGATTGCTCCGGAGCTTGATTTTTACCAGGCGGTTCTGGAACATCCGGATACCATCTATAAACTCATTTTTCTTGAACGCCGCTATCTGATCGACAATAAAGGCTATAAAATCAACGCTCTTACCACCGGAAGGGTGCGGGATGCAATGGCCGATTGTGCCGATTTCGGCGACTTCATTGGCAATGTGAACTTCAAAGACACCATGAACCGCATCTGTGAAAAGATAGAGGCGGGGCACTGCGAGCGTATTCATATCCTGCCGGCCGGAAAGAATACCATCAAACACGAGCTGTTTACCGTGGAAGGGACCGGGACGATGATCGCTGATAACTTCAGCGAGGAATTGCGCCAGGTGCAAACAGATGAAGATGTGGCCATTGTGCGTCGAATTCTGGCTATGTATAAACGTTCAGGATTTCTAAAGCCTCGAAGTAAGCACTATCTGAGTCAGAACAGGCAGCGTTTTTTTGTAACGGCGATCGACGGAATCGTGGTCGGCTGTCTCGAGCAAAAAATAATCGATGAAAGAACAGTGGAGTTAGGAGCACTGGCCATATCCACACGCTTTCGCAATCAACGGGTCGGTGTCTTTACCGTCAACGCTTTTATCGAGAAAATGGCAGCGCAGGGCTACAGTCGCTTTATTTCCTTGACCAGAAATCCTCGCCTCCAGGCCCTTTTCCTCCAACTGGGCTTTGTCGAAGAGAGTCCGCCGGAATATGCCCGCCGCCAGAGTGAGAGTCCCGATGTAAAGATGTTTTTGAAGGACGGCGCAAAAACATAGTTTTTCGAAAAGAGATTCGTTTACACTCTGTAAATTATCCTGACACCACGCCATG
>CBDTUM010000192.1:0-7317 GCA_965363495.1 uncultured Desulfopila sp. | reverse complement strand
CATCGTGGGCCACAAGGAGCATTACTATGATGAATTACGTAAACGGATGGATGGATGGCGGAATGATGAGTGGAAATAATTGGATTTTCCTTGAAGGAAAACCATGCTGATTGAATTCTCCACCGAAAAATCCATTACAGCAGTCTCGGTTGCCCTGCAGCTTGCCGTCGCTACCCATCATTTTGTGATTACCATGATGCACGACCTCCATGAAACGATGAGCCATGTGGGCGAGGAGGACGTACGTAAATATCTGGTATTTTCATGATTCCTCTCTGTTCATTGAAATCAGAAGGATAGGCCCAGCGCTGTTGGATGCAAAACACCTGGAGCAGTATACATAAAGGAAACAACAGATCAAGGCTCTCTCCTCTTGGCGTCTCGTTACTTATAGAGCAGCGACAATTGGTCTGTGACCACTATAAACCGATTAAGGAGATCACATTATGAAAAAGAAATACATAGCCACCTTGTTGTTTATAACAACTCTTGCTTTGACACTGCTTACTTTTGGTTGTGACTCGCAGGGACCGGCAGAAAAAGCAGGTGAAAAAGTTGACAAGGGGGTTGAGTCCACACAGGATGCGGCCGGCGAAGCAGTCGATAAAATAACCGGCCAGGGGCCGGCCGAAAAAGCCGGCGAAAGTATAGACGAGACTGCCGAAAAAATGAAAGAATCGGCAAAACCTAAAAATTAAATCTCGAAGGATTCAGATCATGGGGGTATGGCGCCATTGGCGCAGTAATTGCTCATAGCAGAATGAAGAGGTTGTGTATAGGTAAGAGCCAGTGCTGCGACAAGTTGTAAAAAGGCAGAGTGGCTGAAAACAAATCATCATTTAGCAAAACATCCGTGAAGAAGGAAACAAAATGAAGAGAGTAACTGTTTTTATCGCCGGCGTGGCCATGTTGACCTTGGCCAGCCCGCTTTATGCAGCAGGAGAATCCGGCGAAACAACCGTTAGTAAAAGCATGATCGGTACGGCTCAAATCCAATCTGCCTAAGAACTCAAGGGTATGCAGGTCTTCTCTCAAGCAGGAGAGAAACTTGGTTTCATCAAAAGCGTAAATACAGATCCAAAGTCCGGCCTCATTAAATTTACCACCATTTCCAAAGGTGGGTTTGCCGGTGTGGGCGGTGAGGATATAGCCGTTCCAATAAAAGCCTTCCAGATTGACCAAACATATCGTCGGGCTACCCTCACGGTTAATGAAGTCAAGCTGGATAATGCTCCACATCAGGCCAAAATGTCCGATGATGAATTCCAGCGAAATCTGGAACAGTACTATGGTGTTGCTCCCTAAACCCCACCATCTCAAATTTTCATTTCTGTTACCTTCGCTTGCTGACCTTTTCTGGAGGAAAGTGGGCGTGTAATCTGACAGTATATGTACCAAAGTTTCCTGTTTAAACCCTTCCCCGATGAAGCACAAACTGATGCTACAAAAGGGAAAGGTTGGGATGTAATTCTGTGGCCGAGAATTTTTTGGAGCCACTTGAAAAAGCAGCGTAGCAATCTGTCCATTTTTAATTGACCACCCCAAAATCACCAGCTCGGAGAATCCGGACATAGCGCCGATCAGCTAGGAAGAGGGGAGGTGCATGTCGAAATCCAGTTGTACAATGACGGATGCAAGGGGCAGGAGGAATCGCATTTGTCAATGCCCGCGTAACAAAGGATACGGGTTTATCGCCGTTGACTTCCACCAAAGTTTCTCCGGACCCAGCACGGAGACCTCGAAGTGCAGATGCGGCGCCGCATCGCTGGCATTGCCGCTGGAACCGACCAGGCCGATTGGGTCGCCACTTCGTAATTGTTTGCCTTCCACGAGGCCCGGTGCATAGCTGTCCAGGTGCGCATAGTAATAGACAATTGTTTCTGTGGGATCGAACTGGTAGACGGTCAGGCCGCCCCGCTTGCTGTAGAAAAGTTTTACGATTGTGCCATCGTCCGCTGCGATCACCGTGGTTCCCCTCTGCGCCATGATGTCGATCCCGTCGTGGACATAGCCGTTGCTGCGTGCATCCGTGTAGCTGTCGGTCAACTGGCTGGCCTTGATGCCCATGACTGGGATCAACAGTGGCAACGAAGGCCTCTCGGTCAACGTCGGGGCAATTATCACGGGCGTTACTGCGGTCGTGGTGGATTGCAGAGAGGGGGACTTGGCGGCATCCATTGGTATCGCGGGCGACAACCGTGGATGCAAACCGTCCGTCGCTGATGCGGCGTGGGAATTTGCTGTCGGCGTGGTGGATTGTTGTGGCGAGTTGAGTGCTGCTGGCGTATCTGCCGCCAGCAGCTGCGGACAGAACACGAAGGCGAAGATGCCGGCCGCGCCGAACAGTGCACCGCCGACCAAGGACAATACGTGCTGCAACGCAGGATGTATGCGTTGTTCGGCGCCGTTCGTTTGCCACTGAGACGGGGCGGGATTCATGCCTATCTAACTCAGTCCTGTAAAAATCGTCGGCATGCCGGGCGAGACCGCCTGCGCCAGCGACAGTGCATTCCCGTTGGTGAGGCGGACACAGCCATGTGATTTTGTCTTGCTGATTTTCGAAGGTTCCGGCGTGCCGTGGCTGCCGTAATGTTCTTTCGACCAATCGATCCAGACTACGCCAACCGGATTGTTCGGGCCGGCCGGAATTGCCAAAAACAGCATCAAAAAACAGTTCATTGTCGTGCTCCTCCATTCATGCTCAACCAGTGATAGTCGCCTGCATGGCTACCGGGATTTTTTTTTTCGGGTAATTCAACCTCTAGAAGCGTCTCTCTTCTTTCTTATGAATCATGACGAGAGTGGCAAACTGCAGAAAGAATACGAGTAGTAGCATGCCATCAGTTGCTTCAAGACTAGCAATCTTTGTGTCATATTTAAAATGTACAACTTTACGTTATCCATCGCTTTGATATTCAGGAGTAATGATACGAAAAATTGAGGTACAAGAAGTTGTTGAAAAACTTAAAAAAAAGGGTTGCCCTTACCCTCTTGGTCATCGACAACCATTTTCTGTCTTCCTGAGACTATGGAGGACATTCCCCCTCCTTAACGCGGATTGCCAAGCCCTTTATGTTTTCTTCTTCCGTAGATTCTCCTCATGAGGCAGATTCGCAACCACATAGAAAACTGGTATTGACTCTTTATCCCATCCGTCACCCCATACTTGATCAGGTCCCAGGCGATCATATATGACCATTTGGCTAAATATAACCTTTTTAGGTGAGTGTTCACGGTCACCATTCTACTGATTAATTCGTATATTGTTCATTGAAATCAAAATGATGAAACAAGTTATACCCGATACTGCAAACCTGGCAAACAGTTTGCAATATCGGGAAAAGAGGTTCAGATTTCCCCTAAATGGATTGACAGGATCAGCTGGAGCGAGTCGAAAGTCTTCGTCAACATTCCCTCGGAGACCATCAGACAGTCGCCGGAATATACAGATGATTTTCTGTTGAACCGGGATTGTGAGACCGGACTGCATAGACACTATGATCGCAAAGGCGACTGGATTGATGAATCGGATGCAAAAAAAGATCCCGTTAGGGTACCCAGGCCAAGAAACCTTCCTGTTCAGCTCGACGGTGAATCACAGGATATGGCACCATTCAGATAAACAGAGTCAAGGGAGTTAGGGATGAAGGATTTTTACGAAAAGCATGCGACGATGGAAGATTTTTTCCCAAGTATATCATCTACTGTTGCTAAGAATTGATCTTCCATGACAAAGGGAGAAGGCCTGCCATCATTTTATCAAAACGAATTTGACATGCAATCTATTTACACTCCCGGCACTCTCCTTAATGTTCTCCACAACAAACGGAAATCGAACAGGACCAGGGCCTATGGTATTGTTGCTTTGACCAGTCTGACCAAGCCTGTTGTAACAAAAATTTTCGACATAGCCCCAGGTGGAGTTTCTTTTATTTACGCAGAAGAAATGGATGTTACAGAGAGTGCACTGGAGATGGATATTCTCATTTTCGACATCCTGACGAACTTTGAATATTTGATAAATCAATTCACAGGGCGTGTTAAATCGAAAAAATTGGTCGCTGATCCGAAAAGCAAGGTATCGACCTGGCGATACAGCGTTGAATTTGTTGATCTTGACAGTGAAAAACAGAATAGGTTAAAAATTTTTTTCAGCATGGTCAGAAACGATCTACCCTACCGCTGACCAGGGAATGGATGCCGCCGAATACTCCCGACACCGTGGACACGCTCGATTGCCGCAATTAACCGTCATAGCGGAACCCATGGCGGAAAAGGATTGGGTAGTATGTGGCTGGGCAGTGTTGCCGAGCAGGTGATCAAGAAGGCACCGTGTCCAACGCTTACCTGCAATCCCTACAAGACAGTGTCGTAAAAAAGAAATTAATTGAGCGGGCAAAAGGTTAGCGAGTGTATTTGTCTTACGAAAACAAGATTAGAGCAGGGAAATACAGCTCGAAGGTGACAGGGAAAAGCAGTCTTTATTCATTTAACAGGAGTATGAAAAATGTCAGAGGGAAAAGTGAAATGGTTTAACGATGCAAAAGGCTATGGTTTTATCGAACAGGATGATGGAAACGATGTTTTCGTACACCATTCCGCAATTCAGGCCGTTGGGTTCAAATCCCTCACCGAGGGGGAGCGAGTGAGTTTTGATGTTGTCATGGGCCAGAAAGGGCCGGCGGCAGGTATGGTAATAAAGCTTTGAACAAAACAGGCCGCTGATACACTCGTCAATAATGCCGGCAAAAATATCAGCGGCCTTCCAGCAAGCTCAAGAAAAAGTGTAAGGCAGGACCAGGTGTATCGTAAATAGAACAATCAGGGAGGTTTCAATGCAGAGTCTTGCGGAAAAAACCCAAAAGCCCCAATGGGAATTTCAGATTCTTGTAATCCGGGTTCATATGCAGGGGACAATTCCACAACATAATAAAGGCAACGAATCTTGCATCACTTGCAAAGTGACGGAACATTAACCAGTCTTCAATGAGGCCGACCGAAAGTACCTTGAAGAAATCAAAAGGTACTTTGTAGGAAGGGCCATACAGCTTAACGAAAGCCCTCAATGCCTGCGATGAAACAGCTCTAAGAATAGGATTTCCGGCGGAACCGTATATATGATTGAGGCCGCAGCATCAAAGCCCACCGACCAGTCGTGTATTCGGTCCAACGCCTGTTTATCGATATCGATGGTTTCAATGTGATTATATATGACCAGTGATGTTGAGCTCGGATTCATTTGGGGAAAGATAATCGAGGGTAGTGAAAGATTTACCTGCAAAGATAGCCGACGGCAGTTGTTGGTTCGGCCGTGGAAGGAGAGGGCAAGTCATCTTATTTGCCGATATTGAGCTTGCGCATGCGGGCGCGTAGAGTGCTGCGGTCGAGGCCTAGGATTTCCGCTGCGCTGTCTTTTCCGCTTATTTTCCATTTTGTCTGCTCCAATACCTGAAGGATGTGTTCCTTCTCTACATTCTGCAGTGATTTCTGGCTGGCTCCAAGATTTTTGAACGGCTTCTTTAGTTCATCGGCCAGCCGCAGTTTTGCGCCAGACGAGTTGATCACCGCCCGTTCGAGGACGTTCTCCAGTTCCCGTATATTTCCCGGCCAGTGATACTCTTGCAGGGTCTTCATAACCCCGGCTGGAACGATGTCGATATTTTTGCCGACACGCTTGGCAATTTTCTTGACGTAAAAATCGACCAGGATCGGAATATCCTCCAGACGATTGCGGAGAGGCGGGACGGAAATCGGAAAGACATTCAGGCGATACCAGAGATCCTCGCGGAAGTTGCCCTTACGGACCTCTTCCTCCAGGTTGCGATTGGTCGCGGCAATGATCCGCGTATCAACCTTGATGGTCCGGCTGCTGCCCAGCCTTTCAAACTCTCCATCCTGGACTACACGGAGCAGTTTCGCCTGCAATTCCAGAGGTAATTCTCCGATCTCATCGAGAAAGAGAGTGCCACCGTCGGCGACCTCGAATCGGCCGAGGTGCCTGGCCTGAGAGCTGGTGAAAGCGCCCTTCTCATGGCCGAACAGCTCACTTTCGATAAGGTTTGCCGGCAGGGTGGCGCAATTCACCTTTATCAGTGCCCGTTTTTTGCGCAAGCTTGAGGCATGCAGGGCCCGGGCCACCAGCTCCTTGCCGGTTCCTGTTTCCCCGAGAATCAGGACGGTCGTGTCACTGCCGGCAATCTGTTCAATCTTGTAGTGCACATACTTCAGTGCATCACTTTTGCCGAGTATATTTTCATGGTTGTAGGTCAGCTTTATTTCATCCTGAAGATAGGCTCTCTCTTCCTCCAGCAGGTCCTTCAGCTTTTTAATTTCGAGCAGGGACGTTTCTGCCTCTTCCTTTGCCTTGATGAAATCGATCAACCGCTTTTCGACCAGCTGCTCAAGACCTCTTCGGTTATATTCAAGGTTTGTTACATCGGCAATCGCCAAGAAGATAAGCTGGATCTGGTCGTCATCACAAAAGATCCATCTGGCGTTCAAATGGAGTATCTTATGGCCCAGGGTTCCAAAATCATGATCCACCTCGAAGTCATCATATTTCGAATTTTCAGGGAGGATGTTTTCCAGCAACTCTCTTAGCCTGGGGATGTCCCATTGCCGGTTGCCGAGATCGTATAGTGTTACCCCTTCTACCTCATCGGCGCTGTCATGGAAGGTCCGATAGAAAGAATGATTGGCCCGTACCACTTTCAAGTCGACATCCAGAACTACGACAGGTTCGTGGATTGAGTTCAGAATTACGTCGAGAACCGAGAGAAATGACTTCTTAATGTTTTGGTTCTTCGTAGACTTTAATTTTCTTGTGTCACATATCGCAGGGGATGGACCATTCTTCATGTGAGGCTCTCCATCTTCAGTTTTTGGATCGATTTTATCGTCTGGATACAGCCTGGGGTAAAACACGTTTGTTTTTGAGGGTTTATGGATTATAAAAAACCCTGGCTCAATACTTATGAAGCAACAAGAAATAGGGACAGGAATTGCCAGCCAACACCGAGTCCTCAATGATCTTGGTGCGGTACACTCTTTTCACCCTCGGTTTACTATAATTCACCACGCGAAATTATTCACTACCAATTGTAGCGTTTATTTCTTGGGATCTGCTGTACCTCTTAGAAAGGCAGGTTGGAATGACGTGGTCGAAAAGATAGACGCTAGAGGGGTAGCTTGTTTAAAAAAATTTTTATCAATTTTAAGTGGGATGCTGCGCTGATTGTAGTGCTGTCAATCCGCAATTGAGATGCCCTTTGGCAATGGTTCGGCTGGCGCCAGAGAGAAAAGTCTCTTCCTGCCCAG
>CBDTUM010000191.1:0-7353 GCA_965363495.1 uncultured Desulfopila sp. | reverse complement strand
CGGAGGTTATTCAGGATTTGACGGTTTTCCGGTGAACCGTTACACGCATATAACACGGCATGTTGAAGATTATACGAAATAATTTAACCTGTAAATAGAGTGGTTGCGGTTGGAAAAATAGGTATGCCGCCTTTCGACTGAAAGGTGCCTTGCAAGAAGCAACAAAATAATTACGTTGTTTCTCAGATCAAGCCATTTGCGGAAAAAACCGGATCAGTAATCGTTCACCGGAACGCAATAGGTGCGCGGATAACCCGGGTCAGTTACATATTACACTCTTTTTAAGGGGTACCCTCATGGATACATTCGATGTCATCGTTATCGGAACTGGGACAGCTGGACAATCTGCAGCTTTCGATCTTACTGCAGAAGGCCTAGAGGTCGCGATTGTTGAAAACAGTGCTACGCCGGGTGGAACCTGCGCCTTGCGCGGCTGTCAGGCCAAAAAATGGTTCTACGAGGTTGCCGAACTGGTCGCTCGCTGCCGGCATCTCCAGGGTATTGGCATCACCAATCCGCCACAGGTTGACTGGCGACAGATACTTACCGAAAAAAATGCTTTTACCGCCAAGGTGCCCGACCAGACACGTACCAATCTCAAAGGAAACGGCATCACCTATATTGATGGCGAGGCAGTATTTGTTGATAAGACCACGATCACGGTCAACGAGCAGCATCTGAAAGCCGATTTTTTTATCATCGCCACCGGAGCAAAAACCATGACTCTTCCCTTTGACGGGAATGAACATATGCTTACCAGCGATGATTTTCTCGAATTGCAGGCTCTGCCGAAGCGAATCGCTTTTATCGGCGGTGGCTTTATTTCCTTTGAATTTGCCCATTTTGCCGCTCGCCTCGGCAGCAGCAAGGGAAATATCCATATTCTCGAAGCACAAGATAGAGTACTGGGTCCTTTTGATGGCGATATGGTCGAGCAGCTCGTTGCCGCCTCCGAAGCGGACGGCATCCGCATCCACACCGACATCTCCATCGTATCGATAGATAAACACAATGCTGAATATACCGTTGTGTTCGAATCCGGCGAAAAGCTGCCCGTCGACCTGGTCGTCAATGGTGCCGGTCGCGTGCCGAACATTGATACCCTCAATCTTGATGCGGCGGGGGTCAAATATACCAAACGCGGTATTGCTGTCGATAAACATATGCAAAGTGCAAACGAACACATCTTCGCCGCAGGCGATTGTGTCGACAGCGTCCAACTCGCCAGAGTAGCCGACATGGAAGGCCATGTAGCAGCACAGTCCATTATTGTCGCGAAACAGGGTGGAACAAAAACGACTATTGATTACAGTGCCAATCCTGCAGTCCTTTTCACCTATCCGCAACTGGGCATGCTCGGCAAGACAGAAGAGCAGCTCAAAGAGGAAAAAAAGTCCTACTGGAAAAGCTACGACACCCGCTTAACCTGGCCAACATATCAAAGGGTCGGTCTCAAATATGCCGCCTACAAAATTCTGGTCGACGAACAGGACCATATTATCGGCGCCCATTTCCTCTCGGACAATACCACCGGCCTGCTCAATACTTTCAAACAGGCTATGCTTGACAAGACGCCTCTTGCTGAACTCCACAGAAACAGCATTATGTCACCCTACCCATCGCGGGAGAGCGATATCATCTCTATGCTGAGCCCGCTTCTTGGCTAAGTCCGGCAAATTGAGAAAAGACATGTATTCAGGAATCTTTGTCCGACCAAACCGGATTCGTCCACCAAAACCGGATGAATTAACACCGCCAGACTGTTTAAAATCTTCTTTTTAGCACTGGCGCAAGAATTGCGAATTACTTTACCTGTGTTCATCATTTGTACTGGCAGCTCCCTGCACATACCCCAAGGAAAACGATGCAAATATTTGAAATAACCTCGATAGTAATGGTGCTAACCGCCATTTTCAGCTATCTCAATTATCGATTTCTGCATATGCCGACCACCATCGGGGTAATGTTTATTTCCTTAGCCCTGTCGCTTTGCATCGTCACGGCGAGCTGGTTTGGTATGGATGTAGGCCAGGAGAAGGTTGCCAAAATTCTGCAGGCTATTGATTTTAACGAGACCCTGCTCCATGGTATGCTGGCATTTCTGCTGTTCGCCGGCGCTTTGCAGATCAAACTCGACGACCTGAAGGCGCAGAAATGGGCCATTGCGATTCTCGCCACCGTCGGTGTTGTTGTCTCGACTTTTATCATCGGCAGCCTGACCTGGGCCATCCTCAAATTCCTCGGCATACCAATATCCTTCATATATTGCCTTCTTTTCGGTTCTCTTATTTCCCCGACCGACCCGGTGGCTGTCCTCGGCATCCTCAAGACAACAGGAATTCACAAGAGTCTTGAGACGAAAATTGCCGGAGAATCACTGTTTAATGACGGCATCGGGGTCGTTATTTTTCTGATCATCCTGCAATTGACCCAAGGTGACAACAGCGTTTCCGTCAGTGACATGGCGATACTTTTCGGTAAAGAAACAGGAGGCGGCATATTGTTAGGTTTAACTCTCGGTTTTTTTGCCTATCAGATGCTCAAACAGATCGACAACTACCAGGTGGAGGCACTTATTACCCTGGCCCTGGTCATGGGTGGTTTTGCCCTGGCGGATCGAATCCATATATCCGGACCGATTGCCATGGTTGTCTCGGGTTTACTGATTGGCAATCACGGCCGCAGTTTTGCCATGTCCGAGCATACCCGCGAACGTCTCGACGACTTTTGGGAACTCATCGACGAAATCCTTAACGCGCTGCTGTTTATGCTGATCGGCCTCGAGGTGCTGATCATTCCTTTTACCAGAGAGCTCCTGCTTGCCGGGGGATTGGCCATACTTATTACTCTGTTTGCCCGCTGGATCTGTGTTGGCGGAGCGGTACTGTTCATGCAGCCGTTCCGGCCCTTCAGCCGCGGAGTTGTAACAATAATGACCTGGGGTGGTTTGCGCGGCGGCATCTCGGTGGCCCTGGCACTTGCCATTCCGAATGTCCCTGAACGTGCGACCATTATCACGATTACCTACCTTATCGTGATTTTTTCCATTGCTGTTCAGGGCATGACCCTGGGAAAACTGGCCAAGCGTCAGACCTCCTCTTAAACTTTGCTGAAGATCGGCCGGACCATCGGATAGTTACATTCGAGTATTTTTGCCCCGTCTTATCAACTCCGGCTCTTGCCTTATGGGGGAGAATACATGGCATTGGTATACAGAATGATATTGCATTTTAAAGATCGACATCTTTCGAACGGAACCGATCAAACGTCTCCCCTTGAGCAAAGGAATACAAACAATGAAAATTACCGCAAAACAATGGTCGCAGATATTTAAAGACACCTGGAAAAATTTTCTTGAGGACAAACCTTTTGTGTATAGTTCCTCTATTGCCTATTTTGCCATCTTCTCCCTGCCGGCAATGGCGCTCATCACGGTGATGCTCGCTGGCTCATTTTATGAGAACGAAAAGGTCAAGGATGGTATGCTTACCCAGATTTCCCAGATGGCAGGACCAACCAGCGCCCAGGAGGTTGAGCGGCTTATGGACAAGGTCACGCAGGACTCCGGCAATACACTCGCCAAAATTACCAGCATAGTCACCCTTCTATTCAGCGCAACTTCAGTCTTTGTTACGCTGCAGGCAAGTATTAATGCCACCTGGGGCATCAAACCAAAACCCGAAAGAGGTTTTGTTAAATTTCTTATCAACCGGTTATTGTCCCTGGCAATGATAGCGTCCCTTGGCTTTTTAGTTCTCGTTTCACTGGTGACCGATACGCTCATTGCCCTGTTCAGGGTTTTTATAAATCAATACTTCTCCGGCCTGGCCTATCATCTCCTCTGGCTGGTCAACAACCTCATCTCCGGCACAATCATCATGACGGTGTTTGCCCTTATTTATATGGTACTGCCGGATGCCAAGATTAAATGGCGATATGTCTGGGTTGGCGCGCTTATTACCACCATTCTTTTTATCCTCGGCAAATACCTTATAGGTTTTTATCTCAACACGAGCAATCTTACCCAGTCATATGGTGCCGCCGGCTCCTTGGTTGCCCTCTTGGCCTGGGTATACTACTCAGTATTGATCCTCCTTTTCGGCGCCGAATTCACCTACTCGTATACCAAACATGTTGGCGGCATAATCAGACCTTCCGCACAGGCAGTGGCTATCAAGACAGAGGAAATTGAGCAGGATGGAAACGAGGCGAGGTTATGTGCAGACAACAGGAGATGACGAAAGAGCTCTTTTGTCGCTACAGATCGCAAGGCTGCTTCACAATGCGATCTGTAGCTTCGTTCTGTACCAAGCAATCAATTATGACTTCCAGAACCCGTGAATGTTGCAGTATGCACGGGCTGTGACGCTCTGAGGTACACCTGTATAGACAGACTCCGGTGCTTGACCGGGTTTGAGAGAGTGGCTTTCTTCCTGTTTACCGGGGTTAAAACCCTTTTCCTTCAATATTTCTCCTGAGCTGGGCTATTTCAAGGCCAAGCGAAACGCATTGATGTCCATCCATGCAGTCATCAGCCTCCGGGACATTCAGATAATGTTTCAGTTCATGGGAATCTTTTATCAGATCAACCACCCAGGCATTTTTTTGGGAATCGAAGGTAACATCTATGTCAATACCGCATGTCCCTATTTCGGGATAAATCTTTGTTATTTTAGCACATAATTCTTCTTTTTTGTACATGACTACCTCCTGTTAACTACAATATTACTGTGTAACGATGTTTTTCTTTTAGAAAAGAGATACCTTTCACTCACTGCAGGTAAATCACAGTTTCACACCATGATCTCTATTAATAATCCCGGAAAACGGGACACAGCCGAGCTAATTTTCAGTGCCCTCAAGGGGCATAAGTATCTTCAGCTGAATTCTTTCTTGTCAAAACCCAAGAAAAGAATTCATCCAGTACTAATAATCACTCTTAGCTAAATAGTGAGTAATTTCGACTTCCGTTCTCCTTTGTTTTTTCTTCATCGTATATTTAAGCATTGGCAATTATTGTTTTTTGTTGCATGCTGCATTCATTTGCTTATTTTTTTCATGCTGATACCGCAGGAGTGCAAAAGAGTGTGCATTGATTTGGCATAAAAAATCATGGTTGCAATGCCTGAAAAAAATGCAGCAACGACATAACCGTCAGCCTCCATTTTATGGAAGAATCGTTTTAAATAGCCTAGTTGCAAGGTATAACAAAAACCAGAATATCGAGAGAGGTAAAAGAAGAACCTGAATCAGGAATATTCCAACATAAAGGAAGGTAAGTTTAAGAAGATTTTCTATTATTTCTGTCATATTGTTTACAAAAACCGCCAGTGATTTTTTTAAATCCACCGATATTTTTTTTATGACAGTTGTGCTGTTGCCGATAGTAGCCCAGAAACCATGGGAATCAGGCGTCGCAATATCGCCGAGCTGATTTGACGAGTCCGAACGGAGATCGAGCTGTTGCCTTGCCGCGGAAATCTCTCCAGCAAAATAATGGGTATAGAGCGATTGATTGACAAGAGAAGACAAGGGAAGACAAAAACGAAGTATCGCCAGGAGCAGAAGGAATCGAACGGTAATTTTCTGGAGCATCAACAGCCGCTCATTGTCAAACCATACCAGAATCGACAAGAGAAGAAGCAGGCCGGCGAACAACGGCGGAGCAAGGGAAACACCGATTTCGTATGAGAGTTTCTGTACACCTAAGGAGGTAATCGCTGTGACGATAACAGTTGACAACCGTTCGGTCATATCATCTATAGGGTCCAGTACCTGTCCTACCGCCAGCGATACTCCTACTCCTGCCGGTTCCAATTGGAGTTCGGAGTCCTTGATAATGGAAACCGATGCATTGATAGCCCTGCATGTCGCATACGCTGCCCCTGCCTTGGTCATTGCCTCCTTGAAGTATGTATCTGTGTTTGCATCCAGGATGGGGATTCTGGCCGCCGGTAAAAGCAGGAGAACAAGGGCGACTAAAATCCCCAGAGAAGACACTAATGCCTTCTTTTTCACGGTAGCTTTTGTCATGCAATCGCCTCCAGATTCTCAGTTTCTATAGTCTTCATCTGGCAATTTTACATATCAATTAGAAAATAGAGAGAATACTCCAGTTACGCAAATAAGTGAAGATGGACGGGGAAAAAAGCCACGTCGCCGCCAAACAAAGACCGGAGCAAGGACATGTTGTTGTTCTAAAATGATCGAGGAGAACTTGCCAAAACACAACCAGGAAGTAATGTTAGGAAAGAGAAACTGCATTACACCTGCCGATGCCGGCCTGTCTAAGATAAAACTTTGAGGGAACTCAAGCGAAGGAGGGACTATGAAAATCTTTATTACCGGTAGTCTTGGTTTTGTTGGCCGCCATCTGTCAAGAACCTTGCTCGCAGATGGTCACGAAATCACAGGTGTCGGCCGCAGTCCCAAGCCTCGTTCGGGAATTGACCACCCCTCATTTCATTACCTGGCAGCGGATACAACAAAGCCGGGTGACTGGCAGACAAAGGTTGCAGAACACGACATCGTCATCAATCTGGTCGGTAAATCGATCTTCACCTACTGGACCGCAAAAGTCAAAAAGGAAATTTACGACAGCCGTATTTTGACTACCCGCCATGTAGCGGAAAGCCTGGCAGGGGCCAAAGATAAAATCTTTTTCAGCACCTCCGCCGTCGGTTATTACGGGGAGCGGGGCGAAGATGTGCTCACCGAAGACGAACCGCCGGGCAATGATTTCCTGGCCAAGGTCGGTATAGACTGGGAGCGCGAAGCCCTCAAGGCGCAAACCGATAGTGTCCGCGTGGTGCTGACCCGCTTTGGGATCGTGCTGGGTCGCGGTGGAGGCGCCATGGGTTCCATGCTGCCGGCCTTCAAGCTGTTTTTGGGGGGACGGCTGGGCAGCGGCCGCCAATGGTTCCCCTGGATACACCTGCACGACCTGATCGCCGCCTACCAGTTTGCCATCAACCATCCGAACATTGCCGGTCCGGCCAACTGGTGTGCACCGGAGCCGGTGCGCAACCTGGATCTTACTCGGATTCTGGCTAAAAAACTCAGCCGGCCGGTCATGTTGCCGACGCCTGAATTTGTTATAAAGACAGTGCTTGGTGAATTGGGCGAGGCTTTAATCTGCAGTCAACGCGCAAAGCCGGCTGTCCTCACCGACGCTGGTTTTTCTTTCACCTACGGTACCATCGACAGTGCCCTGGATGAAATTGTTCAATAACTTCTGAACCCCGATACACGGGAAATACGCCGGGATTTTTTTTAATACTCGCTTGTCGGGTGCTCTTTTCAGTACTCGCTTGTCGGGTGCTCTGTTCAGTACCCCTTTGAAGGGTGTTCTTT
>CBDTUM010000190.1:0-7378 GCA_965363495.1 uncultured Desulfopila sp. | reverse complement strand
TGAAACGGCCCAACGGTTTACAGGTCGGGAGAATGCGGGTACCTCTGGGTGTGATTGCCATGATTTATGAATCCCGCCCCAATGTCACTGTAGACGCTGCAGCCCTCTGTATTAAAACAGGCAATGCGGTAATTTTGCGGGGCGGATCGGAAGCTATTCAATCAAACCTGGCTCTTGCGGCGCTTCTTCAGCAGGCGCTCCACGAACACGACATCGACAGGAGTGCGGTACAGGTCATCCCTGTTACCGACCGACTGGCAATTACCCATCTGCTTACCCTCGAGGAAGACATCGATCTTGTTATCCCACGTGGTGGAGAAGGCTTAATCCGCTTTGTTGCTGGCAATTCCAGGATCCCCGTTCTTAAACACTATAAAGGTGTCTGTCATCTGTACATCGATAAAGACGCCGACTTGGACAAGGCAATCCCGCTGGTGATAAATTCCAAAACTCACCGGCCAGGCGTGTGTAACGCCCTTGAAGGATTGCTGGTTCATAGCGATATCGCCGAGATTTTTCTGCCGCAGGTTGTAAGCGCGCTGACCGAGTGCGGCGTCGAACTGCGTGGCTGCGCACAAAGTGTCAAAATTGCCCCTGACGTACAACCTGCTCGCGAGGAAGACTGGGGAACCGAATTCCTCGATTTAATTCTTTGTGTAAAAGTGGTGCAGAACTTTAACGAGGCCAAGCAATATATTCAAAAATATGGTTCCCGGCACACCGAGTCAATTGTTACAGAAAATTACAGTACCGCCCAGAGGTTTATCGCCGAGATCGATGCGTCTGCTGTGATGGTCAATGCCTCAACGCGCTTTAATGATGGAGGACAACTGGGTCTCGGTGCGGAAATAGGTATCAGCACCACCAAACTGCATGCCTATGGTCCCATGGGACTTGAGGAGTTGACTACCAGGAAATTTGTTGTTTTTGGTCAGGGACAAATCAGAGAGTGACAGTCAAAAAAATAGGTTTGCTTGGTGGAACTTTCGATCCTGTCCATTATGGGCATTTGGAGCTGGCGGAGTCGGCACTGATGGAATGCGGGCTGGACAAAGTGATTTTTATTCCCGCTGCGGAGCCTCCTCACAAAACCAGTACTGCAGTAAGCACTTTTGGTCATCGGCTGGCGATGCTTGAGCTGGCCACTCAAGGCATGAAGGGCTTTGAATGTAATGCGATCGAAGGCCTTCTGCCAAAGCCCTCTTATACCATCGATACCCTTCGGGTACTGCAGAGACATTACCAAGAAGATTATAATAACGATTACCAGTTATATTTTATGATCGGTGCCGATGCCTTTCTGGATATCTTAACCTGGAAATCGCATCGGGATGTTTTACTTTCCGTACATATTCTTCTCTCCCGGAGAAAAGGCTATACAGGTGAACGACTTGTCGATTTGCTGAAAAACCTGGGGTATAGAGAAGGGAAAAGCTTCTGGTGCGCCGATGATGACAAAAAGGATATTTATATATTAGAAAGAACGCCAGGCGAGCAGAGTTCATCGGGAATCAGGGGCATGATTGCCAAAGGCGAGTCGGTAGAGCGATTTTTGCCACCATCTGTTCTGCTGTATATACAGAAAAATAAGCTCTACCATTATGATGGTGTGGTAAAAACTAGCCAAAGGGCATAGCAATCTTCAGCTTCTTCGTTGTACGCCAAGGGCACTTCCTTCGGGCATTGCATTTTCTATTATTTCGACGTACCTGAATACATCGAAATAATAGAAGAATTCACACGCCCCGAATATAAAGCTTTTCGTAAGCATCCTCAATTTTATGTTTTTACGGGTTTTTCAAATATTAAAAGTAGGACACGAATTCTCTGCCGGCATGTATGTCGCGAGAAACAGTTAATGGAAGTTTTTTATGCAGCCAGAAAAAGAAATAAAATCGTTCTCCAAAATATCAATTCTCATTGTCGATGATTCGCTGGTTTTCAGAAAGTTTTTGGAAGATATCTTCAATGATTGTGAAGACTTCGTTGTTGTCGGAGAGGCCCAGAATGGTATAGAGGGCCTTGCTATGGTACTTTCGACGACCCCGGATGTTATCTTATTGGATATGGAAATGCCTCTGATGGATGGTATGACGGCACTACAGCATCTGATGATTCACAGGCCAACCCCGACCATTATGTTTTCGAGTCTTACAGAAAGTGGGACCGCTCGATGTTTTGATACCATGAAAAATGGTGCAGTGGATTTTGTCTGCAAAGATTTTATTTTTCAGAAAAGCAGCTTGCTGACCTATAAGAAACTGATCATCGATAAAGTGAGGAAAGCGGCTGCTGTTTGTCTTAAGGCGAAAGAACCGTTTTTTTCAACTCCTGGATCGGCGGGTAGTGTGCCGGAAGCAGAACAGATGGTAGTTTTTTGCGAGGAGTGCGGCAACGGGCAGGTTATCTCTGTTATAAAATCACAGCCGCTTGAAAAGATTATATGTTCCGCGTGTGGCGACATCATCGAATTGAGCTTGTCCGGCCGGTCGCAGGATCAGCTGAACAACTTTGTATCGATACTTGGGGGAGGGGATGGCAGTTTTTATAATTTGTTGCAGATAATCCCTCAACTTGGCGACAATATGCGAGGTGCACTTATTGCTGTGATTCATCAGAATGTTGACCATGTCAACAGCTTTACAGAATATCTTGATGCTATTTCCGCGGTAAAAGTGTTACGGGCCAGAGAAGGGGTAAATATAGAAAGTGGCAATTGTTATGTGGCCTCCGGTTCTGACTATATGAACATTAAGCCATGCAACGGCCAATTGACCTTACATAAAGTTCCAAGAGCATCCCTGAAAGGTGGACCTATCGATATTCTTCTCGCATCGGTGAGTACCATCTTTAAAAAAAGGGCAGCTGGGATAATACTTTCCGGGGATGAAAACGATGGGGAAAAAGGTATGGCGATACTTCTGAAGAATGGGGGGATGCAAGCCGTTCTCAGGGAGGATGAATGTTATTATAAAAATATGGGTCGGCAGATTTTGGAAAAATGTAATCTTACCGGGACTGCATCACTGGACCACGTGGTGGAAATGATCAAAGGAATGCATTATGCGACGAAAAATGCCAGTCATGATGGTAGTGTTGCCGGGTGAAGCCTTGCGCTTTCAGGGTTGCTATGGAGAATACCTTGAAACTGGAATCTGAGGTCCAAACTGTTCTTTGGGAGAAAACTGTTCCTCTCATGCAACAGGGATTGCATAAAAAGTTGGTCGAACGAGCGTATGACGGATCGGCAGACAATCGCGTTTTTCCGCTTCGGGAAAATGTATTTACAGCCCTGCGACTGACCAGCCTTGAAGCAACAAAGGTAGTGATTATCGGCCAAGACCCATATTTCAACGAACATCCGGAGAAAGGACCGGAGGCTCATGGGATATGCTTTTCAGTGCAGCATGGAATTCCCATTCCTCCATCTCTGCGTAACATCCTGCTGGAAGTCAATAACAGCGTGTATTACGGCAAAAAGGTCAGTGTTGATAGCAATTTGACCAGGTGGGCTAAGCAGGGTGTTTTGCTGCTTAATGCCAGTCTCACGGTAATGGCCAAGCGTCCTAATTCCCACGCCCGGATCGGCTGGTACGAGCTGACTGACGATATTATTGCAACTATTTCAAACAAGAAAGACCATGTTGTCTTTATGCTCTGGGGGGCGTTTGCCCAGAAAAAGACAGCACTTATTGACCAGAGTAAACATCTGGTTCTAGCAACGAGCCACCCTTCACCGCTTTCTGCCCATCGAGGTTTTCTTGGCTCTAATGTTTTCGTAAAATGTAACGACTATCTCCGTCTCCATCATCTACAGCCAATTGCATGGTGAAGGGGCTTATTGGCGAGTGAGATACTCCTTGACGATGGATGGAATCATGTTGGCTACTTCAGAAGCAACAAAGCCGGCACCATATTTTTCATAGAGTCGGTCGGCAGCTGCGCCGTGTAGGTAAACACCTGCAATAGCAGCATTTAAGGGGGGAAGTCCCTGGCAGACAAGAGCTGCGACAACGCCACTTAACACGTCTCCCATCCCTCCGGAGGCCATCCCAGGGTTGCCTGTGGTGTTGATGGTGGTTGAACCGTCGCTGCCGGCAATTATTGTCCCGGCTCCTTTAAGAATCATCGCCGTATCGTGGGCGTCGTTTCTGAATAAATTACAGCCTGAAATGGCGGCATTGAGGCGATCATTCTGGATATCAGCGGGTGATTTGTCCAGTAATCGGGCGAGCTCACCGGGGTGCGGGGTGAATATTCTTGGACCGGCTGGAGTTCCCAATCTGTCTCGATACGTGGCCAGAATAGTCAGGGCATCGGCATCAACTATAACCGGGCATGAAACGGTCTGGTAAATGTGCAGCACCAGTTCCGCTGTATCCGGATCCAGACCAACACCCGGTCCAATGACTATTGCCTGTTTGCCCTTAATGTGTTCACGAAGAGATGGCCAATCGCCATATGAAAGAAATTGGCTACTGTTTACCAGGGGAAGCGTCATCGCCTCAATGAGCGTCGTTTCAAAAATTACGTTGAGATCGTGGGGGACGCCGAGACTGACAAGACCGGCACCGCTTCGCAGCGCACCCTTGGCAGCGAGAATGGCCGCTCCTGTTTTGCCTGCCGATCCAGCCAAAATAAGTATATGTCCATGGCTGCCCTTGTGGGTGGCCTTCTTCCGCTGCAGTGGCCGAATCAGTGCCGTGCAGGTTTCTGCTGTGGCAAGTTCTGTTGTTATTTCGGCATTGTGTATGGCTTCGGGTGGGATGCCGATGTCAATAACTTCCAATTTACCGGTCCACGAAGAACTGTCATTGATAAAATGACCGGGTTTAGCGCAACAATAGGTTGCGGTATAGTCAGCTCGGACACAGGTGCCGAGTATTTTACCGGTGTCGGAATCCATTCCTGAAGGAGTATCTACGGCGACGACGGGTGGTGCCTGGCCGAAGTTGCAAGAATTGATCAGGTTTATTGTGTCTGCAAAGTGGCCCGTTATAGCCCGACAGAGACCAATACCGAAAATTGCATCGATGACAACATAGCAAGGTAAGCCACGCGATTCGAGTTGCTTCAACAGGACAGGGATAGTTTCCACCCTTGCAGGGGTGTCTACTACATGAAAAGGCAACCGGAGTTTTTGGATGATTTGCAGATTAACAGCAGCATCGCCCTTCAGAGAATCTGGTCTAACTAGAAAAAAGAAGACTGGTTGACAGCCCCGCTGATGAAGATGGCGACCAATAACCAGACCGTCGCCACCATTATTTCCCGGGCCAACAAAGACCAGGGCAAAGGTGTTTTTGCAGCAACCTAATTCCTTTTCAATCATTCTCACGGTTCCAAGGCCGGCATTTTCCATGAGGACAACACTTGGAATACCGAACTTTTCCGTAGCTGAGCGATCGAGATCTTTCATTTCCTGGGCAGTGGGCAGTTTCATAGGATCTCCTGATAGTGCTTTACGTCTCAAGGTCCAGCAAAAAAAACAAAAAAACTGAAAGTACTTGTAACATGTATAGCATTAATATACCACCAAGGCACGTATCCTCCTCGAGGAGGACTGCAAGGAGTACCCTACGTATTTTCTTCTCTACCGGAGTCAGTCCCGGGTAAGCTGATCGTCAGGAAGCTTACAGGTCGATGATTGTTCGTCAATAAGTTTTTTACAATTATCGCATGGTTTAAAGCCGGCCTCACGCGCTATATTGATATCCTTAAATTTAATCGTGCAATTTTTAGAAAAATATTTTTCACAGCGCGAGATGTGGAATTCTTTGCTTTCGGCGTTGCCTCGTATGACCGGAGTGGTGCTCGAGGATCCCTTGTTTGTTTCATTACGAGTAGTCTTTTTGTATACTATCTGGAGCTTATTTAACAATGGTCGGAAGAGAGTCTTCAGCGGGAACAGTATCGTGGCCACTGCTTTTTTAAAGAGCAGGCTCAGCACATCAGGGATAAGAGGTTGTTCGTTAGAGACTCTTATGATCCAGAATACAGCCAGACCAAAGAACAGAAAGTTCGGGGCCCACATGGCGAACCATACCGGGAAAAGGCCACTTTCTGCCCAGGCTTTCCCAAAAGTGAATAAGATATAATAGAGAATAAAAATAGCTAAGCCTGCCTGAATGCCGATAGCTTTTTTCCCAGGTCGTGCCTGTAATCCCAAGGGGAGTCCAAGAAGACTAATCATGAGACAGCCAACCGGTAAGACGAGTCGTTTATGATATTCTATGAGCAATCTTCGCTTGTTGACGATATCACTTTCGGGCAGTTGGGCCTCTCTGAGCAATTCTCTCATATTCAGAGTCGACTTTCCCTGGCGAGTCGCGCTCGTTTCGGGGAGAGTTAGGGGTATATTGATCCGGTATTGATCGAACTGGACGATCTGTGCATTATCAATGCCTGGTTTATGCAAACTACCGTTCTTGAGTTCTATGGATACCATCATCTCTTCCATACTGCTGTTCATCTTGCCGGAAGAGGCCATGGTGACAATTGGATTATCGACTTGACGCATATCTGAAACCCATACATTGGTCCATTGACCTGAGGTTTTGTCAATTGTTTCGACATAGACGACAACATCACCGAGAGCCTCAGTGAATTCATGTTCCTTGATGCCTTTGCTTATCTTTTCCTTTAATAATTGATAGGAGAGTTGTCGCATTGATGTTGCACTGAGTGGTATCAATTTTATGGAGACAAAACTCGTGAGAAGGGCAATGAGAGTGGCAACAAGTATTACCGGTGGGATGATCTGATACGTGCTGATGCCATTTGCTTTTAAAGCAAGAATCTCTGAATCGCTAGACAGTCTGGCAAAACCGATGGTTACCCCCAGCATTGCTGCCATGGGAATTGAATACAGAAAAATATTGGGGAAGAGATACGAAAAAAGCCGTAAAAAATCAGTAAAGCCGATATTGAGTTCGAGAACAAAATTGAGAAAGGGTATCAGTTTGGCCAGAAAGAAGACGCAATTCATTATCAGAAAACTGGCAAAAAAAGGGCCCAACATTTCCGTTGCCAGATAGCTATAAAGAAGGTGAGGTACTTTGTACGGATATTTCATGGTGCCACTGGTAGCTCAAATGCGAAAAAGTAACAAGCTGGTTTTGTATTTTCCATGGAAATGCTGTATAAGAATGTGGTTCTTTGGAGCCGGGAAACTTTATAACAGGTCAATAATCCCGCCCAAAAGATTTGCGGGATTCTTTTTAATGCCCCTTGAGGGTACTCTGTTCAGTACTCGCTTGACGGGTGCTCTTTTTAGTACTCGCTTGACGGGTATAAGTAGCTTTATGGTATATTTCACTAATCCCGCCCAAAAGATTTGCGGGATTCTTTTTAATACTCGCTTGACGGGTATAAGTTC
>CBDTUM010000189.1:0-7381 GCA_965363495.1 uncultured Desulfopila sp. | reverse complement strand
ACTGAGGAGGTAGTTGAATGCCAAGTTATGTAGATCCTGCCAAATGTGATGGCTGTAAAGGTGGAGACAAAACGGCGTGCATGTACATCTGTCCCAATGACTTGATGGTTTTAAATGTTGAGTCAATGCTGGCTTACAATCAAGAGCCGGATGCTTGTTGGGAGTGTTATTCTTGCGTTAAAATTTGCCCGCAAGGTGCAATTTTTGTCCGTGGTTATGATGACTTTGTACCTATGGGTGGACAGGTTCATCCAATGAGATCTTCTGATTCCATCATGTGGACTGTTAAGTTCCGTAATGGCAATATGAAGCGTTTCAAGTTTCCTATCCGCACTACCGCTGAGGGTGCTGCCAATGCTTATGCTGGACAGAAAGGTGCGAGTCTCGATGACGAATGTCTGCTTCTCGAGTCCAACCTTCCTGCCCCTAAATGAGCTGAGTTAGAAACTTTATAACTACAAAATCTTTATTGTAAGGAGATTTGAAAATGGCATTACCTAATAAACCAAAAGGTGAACTTAACGCCGTAGTGAACCCAGAGGTGGTGGAGCATGATGTTGATTGTCTCATCGTCGGTGGCGGTATGGCTGCTTGTGGATGCGCTTTTGAAATTAAAAAGTGGGCCCCAGAAGGCCTGAAAATTGTTCTCGTTGATAAAGCATCTCTCGAGCGTTCCGGTGCAGTTGCTCAGGGTCTGTCTGCAATCAACACCTATATCGGTGAGAATCCGATTGAGAGCTATGTGAAGATGGTTCGTAATGACCTGATGGGCGTTATTCGTGAGGATCTGGTCTATGACTGTGGTCGTCACGTTGATGAGTCTGTTAAGCTTTTTGAAGAATGGGGACTCCCTGTCTGGAAAAAAGATGCAGACGGTGAAAACCTTGATGGTTCCAAGCCTGCTAAAAGCCTGCGTGAAGGTGGACAACCTGTACGTACCGGTAAATGGCAGATCATGATTAACGGTGAGTCTTACAAGCCAATCGTTGCTGAGCCAGCAGCGAGTGCCCTTGGCGCTGAGAACATCATGGAACGTATTTTTATCGTTAAGCTTATGCTTGACAAAAACAAGCCCAATCAGATCGCTGGTGCTGCTGGTTTTTCTACCCGTGAGAACAAAGTACACATTTTCCGTTGCAAGACCGCTATGGTTGCTTGCGGTGGTGCTGTTAACATTTTCCGTCCACGTTCAACTGGTGAAGGCAAAGGCCGCGCATGGTATCCTGTATGGAATGCTGGTTCCACCTACACCATGTGTGCGCAGGTCGGTGCTACTTTGACCATGATGGAAAACCGTTTCACCCCTGCACGTTTTAAAGATGGTTATGGTCCTGTTGGTGCTTGGTTCCTCCTCTTCAAAGCCAAAGTTCAGAACGGTCTTGGTGAGTTCTATGCAAACAGTGATGCAGTAAAAGACGAACTCGAGAAGTTCATGCCTTATGGTGCTTCTCCTGTTACGCCCACCTGTCTGCGTAACCACCTGATGATCAACGAACTGCGTGAAGGTCGTGGTCCGATCTATATGGCTACAGATGTTGCTCTCAATGCCTTCCTTGATGAACGCAAAGAAAAAGGGATGGATGAAAAGTCATTGAAGAAATTCTGGAAGCACCTCGAGTCTGAGGCGTGGGAAGATTTTCTCGATATGTCAGTAGGCCAGGCTGGTCTCTGGGCCGGTGCAAATGTCGAGCCAGAAAAAATTGGTTCTGAGATTATGCCAACCGAACCCTACATGCTTGGTTCACACTCGGGTTGTTGTGGAATCTGGACTTCTGGTCCGGATGAAGCTTGGGTACCTGATGTAAAGAATGACTCACGTGTCCATAAGTATAAATGGGGATACAACCGTATGACTACGGTTGACGGTCTCTTCACTGCTGGTGATGGTGTTGGTGCTTCCGGTCATAAGTTCTCCTCCGGTTCTCATGCTGAAGGTCGTATTGCTGCCAAGCAGATGGTTAAATTCTGTCGCGATAACGATTTCAAACCTGAGTTGAAGCAGACTGCACAGGAAATAGCAGATGAGATCTACGCACCAGTTAGGCTCTATGAGGAGTTTAAAGGCGCTTCTACCGCTGCTGATGTGAATCCTAACTACTGCAAACCTGCAGGTCTCATGATGCGTCTCATGAAAGCTACCGATGAGTATGGTGGTGGTGTTGCGACTTATTATATGACTTCTGGTAAGCTCCTCAATATCTGTCTGGATCTCCTCCAACTTCTTCGTGAAGATGCTGCGAAGATGGCTGCCGGCGATCTGCATGAACTGCTTCGTTGCTGGGAGAACTACCATCGTATCTGGTGTGTCGAGACCCATATTCGCCACATCGAGTTCCGTAAAGAATCCCGCTACCCAGGATTCTACTACAGATCAGATTTCCCAACCGTCGATGACGAGAACTGGAAGTGTTTTGTTAACTCTACTTTCAATCCTGAGACTGAGGAATGGAAATGTGAGAAGGTTGAATGCCTCAATATCTTCTCAACCGATCCTTGGCTGTAATTGTTGGGGATGCAGTTGAAGTGATGTAATGAAAATCTCCAGGGGTCCTCGACTCCTGGAGATTTTTTAGTGTACGGATAAATGTCCCAGGTACTGAATCTGCTTAGTCAACGGCTCTCAAGCCTGCCCGGATTGCAGTTTAAGGACATCTTTCAGGTTTGCGGTGTGCTGCCTCGTCTACTGAGGTTTTTGGTTTATGCCGGCAAGTGATTCTTGCAACTCTTGTCAACATAAGCTAAAAAAGTCTTTTATGAAGCTTTTGCGGCTATCCCTCTGTGTTTAATAGTTGTCATTTTTTGTGCTTTTCTAAGTAGAATAAGCATCTCCTAAAGATGATGATAGTACAATATTTTAAGAGCAATTATGGAGGTTAGGTATGACTGACGAGCAAGGCACTACTGGTGCAGTATTGGTCGTAGGCGGGGGCATCAGTGGATTGACTGCTGCTCTGGAGACCGCTGAAGTCGGAAACGATGTGTTTATTGTTGAAAAGAGTGCATCTTTTGGCGGACGCGTAGCGCAATTAAATGAATATTTTCCAAAATTATGTCCCCCTTCCTGCGGGTTGGAGATAAATTTCCGCCGGATGAGAGATAACCGCAAGATAAGAACATACACAATGACCACTGTAAAATCTGTGAGTGGTGGTCCGGGCAATTATGAAGTTACTCTGGAGACTGCTCCCCGGTATGTCAACAGTAATTGTACTGCCTGTGGCGACTGTGCTGCGGCATGCCCTGATGAGATTGATAATGAATTTAACTTTGGCATGAATAAGTCAAAGGCGGCCTATCTTCCCCATGAAATGGCTTTTCCAAGAAGATATGTGATTAAAAAGTCCGGTTTAAGTTCTGCAGGTGCTAAGGCCGTTCAAGAGGCATGCAAATATAATGCAGTTGATTTGGATATGCAGACCGAGACTTTCAAAATTAATGTTGCTTCCATTATCTGGGCTACTGGTTGGACACCTTATGAGCCAACCAAGATGGAAAATCTCAAATTTGGTCAATCAAAGGCAATAGTCACCAATATGATGATTGAACGTATGGCGTCGCCAAGCGGACCAACTGGCGGCAAGATCGTTCGACCTGGTGATGGGAAAGAAATCGAATCCATTGCTTTTGTACAATGTGCAGGATCGCGTGACGAAAACCATCTCGAGTATTGTTCCCATGTTTGTTGTATGGCAACTTTTAAACAGATGACCTACGTGCGTAAGCAGTATCCTGATGCGAAGATCTATGTTTTCTACATTGACCTGAGAACCCCTGGAAAATATGAAAAATTCCGTGAAGTTCGTATGGCTGATGAAAACGCTTTTTTCATAAAAGGCAAAGTTGCAGAAATAATCCCGGATGAAGATGGCGGTGCTTCAGTTGTAGCTGAGAATGCCGTTACTGCGGAAAAAATAACACAAAAAGTTGACATGGTCGTTCTGGCAACTGGAATGCAGCCGTCGCTTGCCCTGCAAGGAGCACCAACTGATCTGTTGATGGATTCCAGCGGTTTTGTCATTTCCGAATTTGATAAAGCTATGATAGCAACAGGTTGTGCGAAGAAAGCCGCGGATGTTGTTACCTGTACTCAATCTTCAACTGCAGCTGCCTTAAAGGCAATTCAGGTTTCCAGGAGGTAAATATCGATGGATAAGAAATATTGCGCTTATATTTGTGCCGGTTGTGGCATTGGCGATGCGCTCGACGTTGAGGCTCTTGCCGAAGTTGTCACTGGTGAGATGTCCATGGAGTGCAAAACCTTTGCGTGCCTCTGTGGTGCCGAGGGACGTGGCCTGATCGAAAAGGATATTGCAGGTGGGGTCAATACCGTTGTCATTGGCGCCTGCTCTCCCCGAGTGATGACGCAGGAATTTGATTTTGGAAAAGATAAAATTACTGTTCGGGCAAATCTAAGAGAACAGGTAGCCTGGTCTCAGGTGAAACCAGCTGAGGGGGAAGAGCCTCATAGTGAAGCAGCCGAATTTATGCAGGAAACCGCTGCGGACTATATGCGAATGGCCTGTACCAGAGCAAAAAAAACAGAACTTGCAGATGCATATAAGCTGGAAGTTATCAATAAGACAATTCTTGTTATGGGGGGCGGGCTTGCCGGCCTCACTGCGGCCAATGAAGCTGCAGCTGCTGGATACAACGTCATCTTAACCGAAAAAGAAGAAAAACTCGGCGGTAAAGCTCTTGGCTGGAGAAAAAGTTTTCCTACTAAAGCTCCATGGACCGATTTGGAAGAAAATCCAATTCATATGCTTATTGCTGAGGTTGAGGCAAATACCAATATCACTATCAAGACTGGTGCCGAAGTTGCACGTATAACCGGTTCACCTGGTGATTTCGGAATAAGTTTTAAAGCTGCCGGCAGCAAGACCGAATGGGACGCGCCTGCAAAAGTGACTACCGAAGAGCAGGATTTGATCACCAAAGGGGAAAAAGAAGATCCCAATGCTGGTCTTATGAAATACACCAAGATCAATCCTGATGCGGTCAAGGTTGGAGCTGTTGTTCTGGCTACCGGCTGGAAACCTGCGGATGTTTCGCAGTACGAACACCTGGGCTATGGTAAAGTGAAAAATGTCGTTACCAATGCTGAATTTGAAAAATTGGCGAAAGAAGGCAAGGTTCCGGCTAATGTCGCCTTTATTCAGAGCCCTGGTGGTAAAGATGATGACAAGGACTTTCCATACTGTAACTCCGTTACCTCTATGGTTGCTCTGAAGCAGGCACAGTATGTCTGCCAGGACAATGCCGAAGGCAAGGCCTACATTCTGTATCAGCACATGAGAACTCCTGGCCATATGGAGCTATTTTATAAGAATGCTCAGCTTAATGATGGTATTTTCATGACGAAAGGCAACGTCATGAAGGTAGAGGAAAACGGTGGTGCTCTCTCTGTTGCCGTTGAAGATACTTTGCTGGGCGAAAATATTAATATCAATGTTGACATGGTCGTACTGGCAGCTGGTATGGAGCCGACCACTCTTCATGAAAAGAGCATAAATCTGGCCTACAGACAGGGACCAGGATTTAATGATCTTGATCTCTTTGATGGCTATGCCGATTCTCACTTCATCTGCTTTCCGTATGAAACCAGACGTACTGGTGTTTACACCTGTGGCGGTGTACGAAAAGCTGAAACCATGGAAGAGGCTGTTGACGATGCAACAGGTGCAGCACTGAAAGCCATTCAATGTATCGAATCCACAGATCGCGGGGTTTCCGTACATCCACGTTCTGGAGATGCCACTTATCCTGAGTTCTTCATGCAAAGATGTACCCAGTGCAAACGTTGCACGGAGGAGTGTCCTTTTGGCGCACTCGATGATGACGATAAAGGGACTCCACTGCCGAATCCGACACGGTGTCGTCGTTGTGGTACCTGTATGGGGGCCTGTCCTGAGAGAATCATCGGCTTCAAAGATTACAACATCGATCTTATCGGTTCCATGATCAAATCGATAGAGGTACCGGAGGACGATGAAGACAGATTGCGAATCCTGGTCCTGGTATGTGAAAACGATGCCTACCCAGCGCTTGATATGGCCGGAATGAAGCGCAACGGCATCAGCCATATGGTCCGATTTATTCCGGTTCGTTGTCTTGGTTCCGTAAATATGGCCTGGATCAGAGATGCACTTTCTGCCGGCTTAGATGGCGCCATGTTGTTGGGGTGCACCTATGGTGACGATTATCAGTGTCACTTTGTTAAAGGTTCTGAAATCGCCAACAAGCGTATGGAAAATATCGGTGATACCTTGTCGACTCTTGGGCTTGAACCAGAAAGATGCGCAGCAAATCAGGTAGCTATCACTGATTATGATAAAATCCCACAAATTATCAATGATTTTGTTGACGAAATTGTTGAGATGGGACCGAATCCATTCAAGGGTTTTTAGGCTGTTTTTCATGACTCACAAAGGATTATAGCCTTTGTGAGTCATTACGCCGCTCGAACGGCAGATTTTGATTGAATGATTTTCATTGATACTATGCAGGAGGAACAAATGAATGTTCAACCCGATTTAGATTTTATTAGATCCTTGAAGGAGGCAGGGGGGGATACACTGAAAAAATGTTATCAGTGCGCAACCTGTTCGGTAATGTGCCCCCTGTCCAAAGAGGGTAAACCGTTTCCCAGAAAGGAAATGATCTGGGCCCAATGGGGTATGAAAGAGAAGCTGGTCACCGATCCCGATATATTTCTCTGTCATCAGTGTGGTGATTGTACCGCAAATTGTCCAAGGGGGGCCAAACCCGGCGATGTACTCAGTGCTATCCGGTCCTATGCCTACACCTTCTACGGCTGGCCTGCTCCTCTTGCCAAACTTGCTTCAAGTGCCAAAGGCTTGCCGATGTTGATCGGTATACCGGTGGTGGTAATTTTTATCATGTGGCTACTTTCCGGGGCGATGCATATCCCGACCCAGGAGGAGTTTGCCAGCCATGGCTATCAGCGATTTTTCGGCCATTGGGATTTTTTCTGGTATGCTAAGAATCCCCTTTTTATTGTGCTTATCATGGTTCCGTCTTTAGGTCTCGGTCTGTATGCCTCCTTCAGAGGCATCAGCAAGATGTGGAAGAGCATGTCTGCAAATGCCGAACTCAACCCTGATTATCGACCTTCTGTAGGTCAGTTCACCAAGGAGTTTCTCTGGCCCTCTCTTGTTGAGATCGTCAAGCATTCAAGGTTTCGGGAGTGTACTGTAAATACTGACAGAGTTCGTGGACATCTGCCTTTGATGCTCGCATTTATCGGTTTATTTATTGTAACTTGTTGGTCTCTTTTTAGACTTGATGTCCTTAGTCTTATATGGCCGTCTTTGCACACTCCTATGCCGCTGACCGACCCTTTCAAGATTCTGGCCAATGT
>CBDTUM010000188.1:0-7386 GCA_965363495.1 uncultured Desulfopila sp. | reverse complement strand
GGTGCCAGGATTGCACCGGTTGACTTCAGTTCGTTCTGGTCGACCTGATGCAACCGGTCACCCATAAAAAAATAAATCAGCTTGGTCATTTCGTCATTGCTGCGATAGGCAGTGGCAGAAAGCCCGAGGAGATACTGACAGTCAAATTGAGAAACCACATCGGTAAAAAGGCTTGCCGGTACCCGGTGGCACTCATCGACAATGAGGTGGCCAAAATGGGGTACAAGCTCTTTAACCCTTTTGCCGGCGCTGTTGACAATCCCGATGGTAAGAGGAGCCAGAACAAATTTACCATCCCCCACCAGTCCCGGTTCAATATCAAGAAACTGACTGGCCCGATCGTACCATTGGTACAACAACTCTTTGGTGTGGACCACCACAAAGGTCGGTTGGCGTCGCCTGGCCACAAGAGCCAGGGCCATGACAGTCTTCCCGCTGCCGGTGCCTGCCTCGATAACGCCAAACGACTTTTTTGTCGCTATTGCAACTGCCTCTTCCTGATAAGGCCGCAATACACCGTGAAATGGAAAATCGATTTCCGGCAGCAACCTTCTCCGGTCGATTATTACCGGATCTCTGTCGGCAAATTGCCTGCATAAAAGCACTGCCTGGTTGGCAAACCCTCGTGGAAATCGAAGTCCACCAGGAACCGGATCATAATATTTCAACTGGGGTTTAAGTTTTTTACCTACCCAGCGACCATATTTTTTAGCGGCGGTATACTGTGGGTTGTCTATGGTCAACCTGCTTTTCAATTCAGTTTCGAACGTAAAATCGATGCCGGTTATAAGACAGTCTGAGCTTACAGTAATTGTTGGTTCCATAACGTGCACAATAAGGAGAACGGGAAAAATCTATTTTCAACAACAAAAATGCATGTTAAAGGTCTCTGTGAGTGCATTTTTCAGAACCATTTTTATGGCTTGCACTTTATTGTTTCAGCCGTTAATAACAGCCAGCTTGATCCCTGCTCACTGTAGGATAACTACGAGGACTATTATGGTGCGAACATTTTTTATTGTTTTTGTCTTTACTCTCTTTTCTGCGACGATTACGGCCAGCCCGCTTAAGGCAGAAAATTTCATCACCCTGAATATCCCGGAGACCGTCATTACCAAAGCTGCCGCAGCTATCCTGCCGCTACGTATTGACGCCCACTCGGAATCTATTCAGGGCGATATACAGATTATCAATATCAGCGAACTGCGCCTGACAGATGATCATCTCGCCTGCCGTCTTCATCTGAGAGGTACAAATCTGGCGCTGCTCACCGAGATTGCCGGGCATGAAATAAAACTGCAGGTGGGATCTGTCGAGGTAGATTTCAAGACAGATGCGGCAATTCGCTATGATGCCCGAAAACAGATACTCTATATCAAGCCACTGGTACAAAACGTCTCTGCCAGCGCCCCCGGTTCAGATGCCGACATAGGTCAGGCCCTGGTCGCGCTGCTTAACGGCCAAGAATTTCCGATAGCCCTGCAGGAACTTGATCCCCTTATTGCCAGGACCGGCTCTAAAACAATCACCATTCATAGTAGAATCGCCAACATCGAAGCCAAACCAAAATCCATTCAGCTCAGTCTGCTTCCTGCGGTGACCGCTAAATAATAGCAGTCCACACATGATATATTTCGAACTCTCGGCTATCTGTTCTTATCCAGCCAAAGGGCATCGGGGTACTCTTTTCAGTACCCTTGAGGGGTGTTCTTTTTAGTAGCCGCTCGTCACCACATCAAGTCATCCGGGACCTCAAAGCCGGCGTACGGGTCTTCAAGGTCGGAATCTTGTTGCGCTGCTACGGAGTTAAGGGAGATAAAAACTCGATCGCTGATGGACTGAATTTTCTCGATAATGGGCCTGGGAAGAACAACAAACCGTTCGGCAAGACCGACAATACCATAGCGGCCATCGCTCAGCTTACCGGCGGTCTCTTTTGAGACAAATATACGCTGAATCTTGTTGGCGACAGTGAAACGGTAGGCGACGCCGTTGTCATCTTTTGCCACCTGGTATTCTTCAACCAGCTGTTTCACCTGACCGTCTTCCGCTCTTTTTTGCAGCTTTGCCTCTCGTTGCAGATTTAACTTTCGAGCCCGGTCTTTCTTTTTTTGCTCAGCCTGTTGCGCCAGAAGCACATTCTCATCGACCACAACCTGTTTTTTACCGGACTTCGAATGCTGTTTCTTTGTATGATGCTGTTCCTTTTTGGTCTGGCTTGCCTTTTTTTTATCGACCAACCCCAATTGCAGCAACTGTTCCTGAAATGATTTCCCCATTAAACCCTACCTGATTCTGTTGAAATGAAAAAATTGATTGAGGTTCCAACCTTCTAGCCAATTGTTGTGCAGTATTGTAGCTGACTTTTACACTCTTTGCAAACCAGACGATCAGAGCCGAATCTCTGCATCATGTGCCCTGCAAGGCAACTGGATTTCTAAAGCATTGACCGACCGGTTTGCAGCACATGATTAAAAAAGGTGTCAATATCCGCTTGTTCGGTGGCTGGATTGTTAAGCAACAAGCGCATGGCCATCTGCCCATTGATATACCCGACACCTACCAAAGTCGTGCCTTCCTGATACAGGCGGGTACGAAGAGCCAAATTAAAACTATTGCACCTCTCTTCCGGAACCCTGAAGCGAAAACAAATATTGAACGACGTTCGCGGTACCACCATTTCCAACTCTGCACTCTGCTTGACCCAATTTTCGGCATATTCACAGAGCTCAAGGTTTTTCTCCACCCTACGCGCCAGACCTTCCCGGCCAAAGAATTTCCAGTCCAAAAACCATTTAAGACTGTCGACCCTTCGCCCGCATTGCAAGGAGGCGACGCCCGGATCTTCCATTTCGGTAGTGTGCTCGTCCCGAAACAGATAACTGCCGTCTCCGGCACTGAGAGTAGTACGCAAAGCGTGATTTCTGTTCTGAATCAAAAGAACGTTGCACATCAATGATGTGCCAAGCATCTTATGGAAATCACAAGTAAAAGAATCAGCCTCCTGCAAACCGGCCAAAAATTTCCGCTTGAGTTTTGTACTGAGTACCGCGACCCCGCCCCACGCACCGTCCACATGGAGCCAAAAGCCGTATTTATGCCGAAGATGCAACAGCGATTCTATAGGATCGTAAGCACCGCGAACCGTTGTGCCGGCGGTTGCAGCAACAAAAAAAGGCAGGCCACCGCTGCTCTGAACCCTGTCGATGGCCAGTTCCAGTGCCTTCGGCTGCATGGCGCCATACGGATCGAGCGGCACTTTTATCAGCTGATCAGTACCTATGCCCAGAATATTTGCCGCCTTATCCATCGAATAGTGGGCGTCAGCGCTAACAAAAGCAAAAAGCTTCTGTTGACCAAATAATCCGGATTGTTTTACCGAATTGTTGCTATGATTTCTAGCTGCCATCATGGCAATCATATTGGCGTTGCTCGAACCGGTGGTCATTTGCCCTTCTCCTTTCGCAAAACCCACCAATGCAAGCATCTGATCAATCATATATTTTTCAAGGAGAGTGGAAACAGGTGCCGACTCAAAGGTACAGGCAGATGTATTGGACAGTGCAGCTATGATCTCCCCGGTTATTGAAGGAAGGTTGGCGCCGACCCACATCCGGTTGACAAATGCCGGGTGATTGGTTTTTAAAGAATACGCCAGGTATGTCTCAATCCAGTTTAAAATCTCCTGCCAATCGCCGGTCTTTGCCGGGCGTTCAAGATCAAGAATTTTTCGCAATTCTGCAGGACTATGATAATCAAGAAAGTTCCCGTTACTCTGCCCAGAGCGATAACGCATAATCACCTCAAGGAGGTGCGCAAAGAGTGTTTTCTCATTCATGGCTGCTGACTCAAATAGATTCCGCTATTAATCGAGTATCTTCCGTTGGACAAGAGCTAAAGTTTTGCCCGCCGGATACCTTTTTCTCCAGTGGTGCCAATAATTCGGAATGGATAATTTATCAAGGGAATAATAATTCACCAACGCCTCAGGGCAAGCACCACGTTGGCGGCAAAGATACGAAAAGCACCACACCAGTCGCCGATATGCCGGGTCTCTGTGAGAGCAGATCCTGAAGATAGATAAAGGAGCTGCAACGGACGAATAACTAAACCATAACCCCATAATAATGCTTTAAAATAAGTTATCGTTGCGGTATATTTATTGGCAGCATTCCTAACGCATTGAAATAGGTTTAAATGACTATTAATTTTCAACATTTTAAGTGAGGGTATCATGGCCAATTTTCTCTTTGTATTACGTTCAAACGATTATGAGAAAGCAACCCGATGTTTTCAATTTGCAAAAATTGCTCATTCCAAAAAACATAAAGTGAACATCTTTCTGATCGACAACGGTGTTGACTGGGCCGTAAAAGGTAGAGACGGAAGCCAGAAGTCGATAACAGGCGATTGCGCCAATGACTATCTGCCCTATCTGATCGAAAAAGAAATTCCTACCGGAGTATGTACCCCCTGTGCCAAAAACAGAAACCTCGACGAAGCGAATTTTAACAGCAATATGGTGCTCGATGGTGGTCCGCATCTTATCGACATGGCAGCCGAAGCGAAGGTATTCAACTTCTGATCACGTCGTAGCCAGCGACAATCGCAAAAATGGCTAGCGCTACAGGATCTGGAAACAGACGGTCGGGTATAAATTGCAACCGACCGCAACCTCTCCCTTACTCAAGCGGCAAGCCGTGGATTGGGGCTGTCAAAGACTTCCACATAGCTCTGATAAAGGGTTTCAGTTCTAATACGGCGTGCCTTGAGCCTGGCCGTAAAGATACTGTTTTCGGGTATGCTGTTTTTCAGGTACCAGGCATCTGGGTCAAGACAAAATTGCACCAGTTCCGCAAGGGCATCATCCCCATTACGACATGGTTTGACCAGTTGGGGAATAAACGATGGTCCATAATTGTTTTTTGCAATTTCGCTAAGTTGTTTTTGCATATGAGCCCAGAGGTTATCCGGATCCAGCAGTATGACCGGGGCAAGAGGATTCTCATGGAGTTTCATCGAGGTTATGGTGATAGCCAACTCTTCCGCACTGCCGTAACCTCCGGTGTTGATAATCGGCAGATTACTCAGTTTCTGGAGATGATCCTGACGTGCCAGGCGCAACCCTTCCCGGTATTTGATCAACCCATCACAGGTGGTTAAAGAGAGTTGGTGTTCTCCTTCAAGATCAATGGCAACACCAACACTCATTATATTATGTTCCCTGGCCAGATCATTGGCTTCCTTCATCAGGCCTGGTCCGCCGCCATGGACAATGCCCATTTCCGAGCCGAACTTAAGGGCAAGTTTGTTGATCAGATCAATGGTCAGCTGGTTATCCGCTTCTTTGGTATGTGAACCATAAAAAGCAAACCAGTAGCGCACCACATCGAAACGCTCCCGGTCATCAGGCTCGATAAAACAGCCGTGATAAAAGGTATAGAGTTTGTCGGTTTCCGCATCATAGCGTAAGAATTCGCAGTCTGAGACAACCGCATGGGTGAGCTTGATCATTTTTTTGACATAATCATCTTCAAACGAGGGGTTGTCGGTATTAATAAGAAAGGTCCTGACCCCGCTCGCCCGAAGAGCATCGATTACTTCAGAGGAAGGAAAGGTATCGGCGATAAAAACCCGACTGTTAATTCCTCCAAGAACCGAAAGTTTCTCCAGAGTTTTGGTAAACTCACCATTTTCACCTATTAAACAAGTCTGCTTGGGTTTTCGAGCCGTACTTTCAACGACTGCATTTTTGATGATCTCAAGTTGGGCCTGACCTTGCAAGTCAATGGCGGATGGGATTTGAATAAAATTATTCTTATTAAGAATCATCCCAAGAGATGCTTGGTCGACAAACTGGAAGAGGTTATTCACCTCGGAATTGGTCAACAGATCAAAGAGCCTATAACCATCTTTTACTTTATTTTTAATGAGGGGTACAGTCAGAGGATTTTTCGCCCGGAAAAATCGAATGATAACTTTTATTTGGCTGAGCGGTACAGGCGTTTTGCCATAGTGATAGAGTTCCACCTGGCGATCGCGGAAGGTGCGGAAAGGATCGAGCACCCTGGCGGGTAAATGAATGACATCATAGTCTGCGGGGACGGTCACAGAATCGATAATGCCGTAGATATCGCCCAGAGAAATTTTAATCGCACCGATAAACAGCTCTCCAGGCTGCAACATCACCTGATCTAAATCCAGCGCGGTCCTGGAACGGATTTTAGCCAGGGCGAGGCGTCCTTTTTTAATGACGTCATTGATACTCGATTCATTGAGAGCACCTGGCTCAAAACAATACTGGTAGGGCTCCAGATCGGCAAGGATATAGTCGCTTTCCTTCCCGGTCACTGGGTCGGTCTCCTGTTTTATCTCAAAGCCATCATAGTGTCCCTGGCTATCTTCCCGCCCGACAAAGAGCCGCTTGTGCAAATAATGGCGCACATCGTGGATTCGGAGTTCAGGATCCATGATAACCAGGCGACCAATTTCGTCACCGACTTTAAAGAGTTTCACCGCATCCCCAAGCAGGGGATTAAGATTTTGCAGCTTACCGTCAATATGGACATCCAGTTCGTCGACTACCGGGACGGTTGCAGGCGATAACAGATCAGTTTTGATACCGATCTGGGCATTGCCGCTCCTGCCTGAAAAGATAAACGGTTTCTCTTCCCTGATAGCACCCCGAATATAATCCGAGACATTGGGAAAGGAAAATCGTGCCTGCAGGATGTCCGTCCCGTCGACCTTGCCGGGAATATCGCTGATATACCCGTCCGGGCTTATGATTTGCTCTATTTTCATGGGTTTATTGTAATACAGGGTGAATGGAATATAAAATGAGTATTGCTGACATTACTGTACATTGTAGCCGCAGAAGAGGCAGAATGAAAGGTCAAGGGAATATTGATGCATTAAATGTAAAAGACTGGAGATGGCAAGAACCGTCACACTATGGCAGGCTGTCCTTGAAACAATACGGATCAAGTTCATTGAAAATATCCTTACCAAAACCAAGAGCCACTGCCGGGCAACCGCCGCAAGCCGGGCGTATAGCACACGATTGGCAGACAGAACTGCCCATTCTATAACGACCAGCAAGAGGCGTATGGTAGATATCGATCAACGAATCCTGGTATATATTGCCGAGAAGGGATGGCATCTTACGACAGGCATGCACTTCACCGTCGGGAAGAAGAGAAACAAAATTAAAGGCGGCACCGCAGCCAACACCGGCACAGCCGCCCTGCAGAGGCAAGCCCTGGCGGAAAAGTTGCAGATTGCAGAGATTGTCTTTTAAGCGCAACACCGGGTTGTCAGCAGCAGCACGAATGAACTCTTCGAGAAAATCCGGATACAGCGACGGGTCCACTGAGGCCAGTGCCG
>CBDTUM010000187.1:0-7424 GCA_965363495.1 uncultured Desulfopila sp. | reverse complement strand
CCGGCACCGGCTTCTTCAGGAGCATCAGCAATGACGCACTCGGTGGTCAGCAACATACCGGAAACCGATGCAGCATTCTGCAAGGCAGTTCTGGTAACTTTTGCAGGATCGATAACACCGGCGGCGATGAGGTCTTCATACTCTTCCGTAGCAGCATTGAATCCCATTGCACCCTTTAAGGTTTTGACATGCTCAACAATGACTGATCCTTCACGACCAGCGTTGTTGGCGATCTGACGGATAGGCTCTTCAAGGGCGCGAAGCAAAATGTTTTTACCTGCTACCTGCTCACCTGGCAATTCAAGCGCTGCCAGGGCAGGGAGACAACGAATATAAGCAACACCACCACCAGGAACAACACCTTCCTCAACCGCGGCACGGGTAGCATTGAGTGCATCCTCAACCCGGGCCTTTTTCTCTTTCATCTCAATCTCGGTGGCTGCACCAACATTGATAACCGCAACACCGCCGATCAATTTAGCAAGACGCTCCTGGAGCTTCTCACGATCGTAGTCGGAAGTGGTATCATCGATCTGGGTGCGGATCTGCTTGACGCGAGCGGCAAGCTTATCTTTCTCACCGGCACCATCGATGATGGTTGTATTGTCTTTATCAACGGTAATACGCTTGCAGGTACCGAGATCATTAACGGTTACGTTCTCCAGCTTGATCCCGAGATCTTCGGTAATAACCTGGCCACCGGTGAGGACAGCGATGTCTTCCAGCATAGCTTTGCGACGATCGCCAAAACCGGGCGCCTTGACCGCAGCAACATTCAAAGTACCGCGAAGTTTATTGACAACGAGAGTGGCAAGAGCTTCACCGTCGACGTCTTCAGCGATAATGAACAGTCCTTTGCCCATTTTGGCTACAGATTCCAGTACCGGCAGAAGATCCTTCATGCTGGATACTTTCTTTTCTACCAGGAGTATGTAGGGGTCTTCCATGCTGACTTCCATACGATCCGGGTCGGTGACAAAATAGGGAGAGAGATAGCCGCGATCAAACTGCATACCTTCAACAACATCAAGACTGGTGTCCATTGATTTTGCTTCTTCAACCGTAATGACACCCTCTTTACCAACCTTGTCCATGGCCTCGGCAATGATTTTACCGATGGTCTCGTCACTATTGGCTGAGATGGTTCCAACCTGAGCGATTTCTTTCTGCTCTTTGGTTGGGGTAGCGATTTTGGCAAGTTCTGCAACCACGACCGCAACACCTTTGTCGATTCCGCGCTTGATTTCCATCGGATTGCCGCCGGCAGCAACCAGCTTGACACCTTCACGATATATCGCCTGGGCCAAAACAGTTGCGGTTGTGGTACCGTCACCGGCAACATCGGAAGTCTTGGAAGCAACTTCCTTAACCATCTGGGCGCCCATGTTTTCAAACTTATCCTTAACCTCGATCTCTTTGGCGACAGTCACACCATCTTTGGTGATAGTGGGTGCACCATAAGATTTTTCGATCAGGACATTACGACCCTTGGGACCAAGAGTTACTTTTACCGCGTCTGCCAGGATGTTCACCCCAGCAAGAATTGACTCGCGGGCTTTCACTCCATATTTTAATTCTTTTCCAGCCATTATTTTAATCTCCCTTTAACTTGTTCTACTCTCTTACGAGATATTTTTTTTCATGGTCAATTACAACTTCCACAACAATCCCAAGATGATCTACTTCTCAAGGACTCCCAGGACATCGTCTTCACGCATGATCAGATAATCTTCTCCATCAAACTTCACATCAGTACCGCCATATTTGGAAAACAGCACGCGGTCTCCAGCAACAACCTGCAGGGCAACTCGTTCCCCTTTATCATTTAATTTGCCGGGTCCTACTGCAACAACTTCTCCCTCTGCCGGTTTTTCCTTGGCACTGTCCGGGATAATAATACCACCTGCGGTTTTTTCTTCTTCAGCAAGTCTCTTTACCAAAAGACGATCATTCAATGGACGAATTTTCATTACTTCCTCCTAACACTACTATTTAAATGGTTCAAAAAAAAAGGGCCCATCGATTATATGTTTTCATGGAATCCCAACTTTATATGCTGCCCGTTTGGGGGGGCAGTTATATCAAACTGCGCAAGAATATAGGGTTTGAATTTCAAAAATCAAGGGCGATGGAGAAAAAAAACGAGGAAGACTCGGCGGCCCGATATTAATACCATAACACCACCGAATTACTTATATTTTTCAAATCAGGCTACCCGTACTACCCAACGAAAGGGATCTTCCTGATACCCTTTTTGAATGGCCTGAAGTTCATTCAGTAATCTTGTCGACAATACACCTGTCTCACAATTGTTGATCACATAGTTGCGGTCTTTGTACAATAACTCTCCGACGGGAGAAATGACCGCCGCGGTCCCCGTGCCGAAAACTTCCTGTAATTGTCCACTTTCATTTGCAGCGAGCACTTCATCAATGGTAATTCGTCTCTCGACCACGTCGACTCCCCATCCTGCGGCGAGTTTGAGAACCGAATCCCTGGTTAATCCACCCAGGATCGATCCTTCCAATGGTGGCGTTATCAGCTGGTCTGCTATTTTAAAAAAGATATTACTGGTCCCGACCTCTTCAATATATTTATGCTCACATGCGTCCAGCCACAACACCTGGGTGCAGCCAGCTTTTTTGGCAATCTCCGACATAAAGAGTGAGGCGGCATAGTTTCCACCTGTTTTTACGCTACCGACACCGCCTTTTACTGCTCGGACATACTCATCACTGATATAAATTTTGGTCGGATTACAGCCTTCTGCATAGTAGGCACCGACAGGACACAAAATAATATAGAAATAATAGACACCAGATGGTTTCACTCCAAGAGTAGGTTCGGTTGCAATCATAGTCGGCCGGATATAGAGAGATGCTCCTTCAGCTTTGGGCACCCAGTCTTTTTCCAGATAAATCAGAGCTTTGAGAATTTTCACCATCTTCTCTGCTGAAAAACGCGGCATGCACATCCGTAAGGCGGAATTATTCATGCGCTCGAAATTATCTTTGGGCCGAAACAATAACAACTGATTGTCCTTACCCCGATATGCCTTAAGACCTTCAAAGATTGCCTGGCCATAATGAAAAACCATTGCGGCAGGATTCAGAGTAAAATCATGATATGGACAAATTTTGCTGTCATGCCAGCCTTTTTCCTTGTCCCACTTCATCAAAAACATATGGTCGGTGAAATGAACGCCAAAACCAAGCTTGTCGGCCGAAGGTTTTTCCTTCAATGAACCCTCGGGTGCTTTTTCCAGTGTAACTTCAAGATCTTCCCACATTCTCCCAATCTCCCTGATACGACGTATTACTACTACGATTTTTCTTTGCTTAATCCAATGAAGGATATATACTTTTTACTTAAAAACCTGCGAGGCAAAAAAAGTGCAGGAACACTTTCCTGCTACAGCCGAGCTAGAATACCTCAGCAGGCGGTTTTATTGCAACCCAATTTCTAACTTCCTGACCCCAAAATGTTACCTTCATAAAAAGTTAGATTAAATATCAGAGATGGATAGATAAAAAGTTTAAGAGACAAGGCGTAGTAATTTTTTCTGATTTCCGATTAGACAAGCAGCATCTCGGGAGCCAGCCAACAACTGCGCCCTCCAGGAAGTGCCCTTTGGGTACAACGAAGGAAATCGGATTTTTTACGACACCATCAAAAAATACTACCCATGAGTAACGATCCATCAGGCCTGCCATTTAAAGACCAGCCACCCAGTTCGGCAAGTATGAAGTATTTTCTGCTGGTCTTTATTATTTCGATTTTTTTCTTTGGCCGCATTCTCTGGCCATTGTGGTCTATTCTGGTGTTGTCATTTTTGTTGACCAATCTCTTTCGGCCCATATATATCTTCGCCAGCAGCAAAATGCCGGATTCTCTTGCCTCAGCACTCACCTGTTTACTCATTATCGCTATTGTTTTTATTCCTCTGGTATTTTTTGTCTTTGCTCTCACCGACGAGGCACTCAATCTCATCAGCTGGGGAAAAGACAGTGGTGTTGTCTTGAAACTGCAGGTTTTTCTGCAGGAAAGTCCATATGTGCTGCAAATCCAGGAACAACTCAAGGAAATCGGCTTCAAGTTCAACCCCGCCCAGGTAACCGAGACCTTTTCGTATCTCGTGAAAAATGGCGGGCTGTTTCTCTATAACCAGGCCAGTGGCTGGGCGGCCAATATCCTGCAGTTTTTATTTCTCTTTTTTATCATGATACTGGTGATTTTCTTTCTGCTGATGGATCAGCCGAAATTAATAGCCTACATGATCCGTATCTCCCCTCTCCCCGAGGATGAGAACCATCTGCTGATCGCTAAATTTGATGAGATCGCCAATGCAATCCTCAAAGGAAACGGTGTTTGCGGTCTGATCCAAGGGATTTTAGGAGGGATTTTATTTTCCATTTTAGACCTGAACTCTCCATTACTATGGGGGTCTATCATGGCTATTCTGGCCTTTCTGCCGATCTTCGGCATCGGGCTGGTTATGATTCCGACGGCATTAGTTCTCGCTCTGACCGGCCGGATAAACGAAGGTATTGCTCTTTTTGTTATCTATATAGTTCTTTCAGGCAGCTTCGAGTATATCATCAAACCCAAGATGGTCGGCACCCAGGTGAAAATGCACACGCTACTGGTGTTCCTGTCGATCCTCGGCGGAATGAGTGTCTATGGAATTCTCGGAATCATCTACGGACCACTGATCATAACAGCTTTTCTCACCCTATCGGACATCTATTTGAAAAGGTATGACCAGCGCATTCAACGACTGTAAGAAGTGATGGTGTCGTAAAAGCTACCCAAAGGGCATAGAAATCTTCATCTTCTTCGTTGTTGCAAATTTCACTATCATTACGACGTACCCTAGTACGCCGAAATAATACTGAAATTCACACGCCTCGAATATGAAGCTTTTTACTTAACCATCTCCCATTTGAGGCTTTTTACGAGATTGTAAGAAGTTACTGAATAGAAAAAACAGTTAGTGTCTGTGCATAACTGAGAAGTTTTGTTCTAAATAGAGGCGCTCGATGAATTTAACCACAGGCATATAGTTGATATAGAAGTCTCACTACGCTTGATTATCTCCGAGGATTAAATTTTGAGAGCAACGAATAGTTAGGACAAAATAGCCATTAGGGACAGACACTAGGTGAAGTCGATGGGAATAACATCCCAGCACGTCACCATATCTCTTGACCAGGTAACGACCCGAGCTTTGGCATCCTGCGAGACGATAATGCCCAAGACATCCCTCTGCGAATGGCAGAGATAATAGAGCGATCGGTGCCGCGTACCGACGCTTTCAATCAGTTCAACTTGACGGCGGGTAGCCTCGGGATCAAGGGCCAGCGCGACACTCCCACCCATCTCCATGGTACCCTGAATGATACCGCCGAAACCGATTAATTCCAGCCCCTCGGTGGTGACCACAGCACCATCCACTCCGGTCAAGCGGGCAATGAAACGGGCGAACTTAAAAATCCGCTCATCTAACTGAGCCAGTTCTTCTGTTTGTAGAGACACATAGTCCGTCCATCCGGCATGGTATCCCGGGCCATAGAGCCTGCCGCAATTTTTGGCGAGAACCGCCATGCTCTGCAGGACAATTTTCCGCAACTGATTGCGAGCTCCGTCTTCGGCAAAACGATATTTAATATCGATATAGGGATTGTCATGGGCAACCAGTGTCTCCATCCCGGCCGGAAAAGAGATAATCGTGCCCCCATGACCTGAACGTCGCATGGTGCTGATTACATGTTTAAAAACCTGGAGGTATAAACTGGGAACGAAAGAGGGATCAATCTGCGCCCACTCATCCTGAACGGTTTGCTGATTTCGTTGATGCAACAAGGCAAGCTCATCTCGGACCTGACCGAACCTTTTGGCCACCCACTGAGACTGGAAAACATGCGTTGCCGGAGCAGTAATATTGCCGCCACTCAACTGTGCCAGGATCTCCTGACCACGACAGACAATGAGGCGCCCGGGCCCGACGACATTAATCCCGAGAGCTAGTGGTAAAGGCGTTGCCTCTTTGCTGCCGCCGTGAATAACATGCATCCATTTAGAACCGGAATGGATCAGACCCCAAATCTGTAAACCTTCCGAGATACGGTAGCGTATGCCGATGAGCGAGTTATTATAATCCGTCGACGGGCCAAGCTTTAAGAGTTCATATTCGTTATAAGGTCTTGGTTTGGAAAAGCGTAAGGTGAAGAGTCCCTTGGGTTCACCATGACTATCGCCATCAAAATCTTCCGGTTCACACAGCATTATCCTGAAGCGCAGGTTACGTGTTTCCTCCTGCATCTGGCTGACCTGATAGCAGGTAGATACCAGATCTTCCAGTACCGCAAAATCCGGCAGCCTTTTATAGCCAGCCCCCCCACTGTCAAGACTAGAATTACCAAGTCGCCAGAGGGCCAATAGTTCAAAAACCAGATCTTTGGGATACTTATGAGCCATGGCGAATTCTTTCTATAATAGTAAAATGTGGGTAATGTACCTCAACAATCGCATGCACCGGCATCCACAAAAAAGGGAGAGAACCTGATTCGGCATGGGTCGAATCTCTTCTACGAGCAGCGCACCCTCTTTTAAAAACTATAAGAGATTACAAGGAATGAGGAAACAATTTTATTGCAGAAGCTGCAAAGGACCAGATACCAGTGGCTATGTATCATAGACCAGAAAATTTCCAGGCTTCACTTCGGCGGCAGGCCCCAGCTCTCCTGATCGAACTGGTCCATGACGCTGTCTTTCGACAGTACCAATGACGAGGAGAGAGCTTTTTAACCTGATTTCATAGACTCTTATGAACGAATTTTGAAGAAGGTGTTGTAGATTTCGGCAAAATTTAATACGTTGCAAAAACGACAAAAAACGCCATCAACCGCAGCTTAACAGTAGCCGTTCACCGGAAAACATAACAAGTCCGTACAACCATAGAACTGTAAGCGTTTACCAGTGCCGAAGACAAAACAGATTCGGTGCTGGTGAACGTTTACGCTTAACATTGTCCAAATATAGAGATAGAGGAACACCATGCAGATTCTTGTAGCCTATCGAGGTACCAATGTTGGAAAAGACCTTCTTGACCTGGCAATACGACACGCCAAGGCTTTTGACGCGAAGATTCAACTCGTCACTTCTCTGCAGGGAGGGGAAAGAACAACCAGGAAGAAGATTACCGAGGCAGAAGATAACCTTGCTGAAGCTGGGAAATTACTAGAGGAACTGAACATTCCATACGATACGCATCTCCTGATCAGAAATAATAGTGCAGGGGAAGACATTGTCGCGTTTGCAGCAGATAATGCATGCGACGAGATTGTTATCGGCGTAAAAAGTCGTTCGAAAGTCGGCAAAATTCTTTTCGGCCGAACTGCGCAGCATATTATTCTTAAGGCGCA
>CBDTUM010000186.1:0-7626 GCA_965363495.1 uncultured Desulfopila sp. | reverse complement strand
AAAAATTGATTACAAATCACCAACCCCGCCCAAAAGATTTGCGGGATAAGTTCCTTCACGAAAAAATTTGCTTGAACAGCATAAGCAAATTTTTTCTAAGTCACTAACAAACTGGACAAGACCGCCAGACAGCTGGTATGTTGCTCTTTTATTTTATACTTCAAAGATTTTTTTAACTGTTCACATAGAAGCGCTGGTGAGCTTTAACGATATTTCTCATTTTACATTTGATCGAGCCTAAGAGCATGTTTTTACCGGATAGACAGCAATTTAACATTGACGTGGCCACAGCCCGGTTAATCCCAGTGTGTGCTGAAATAGTTGCAGATCTTGATAACCCGTTAACTCTTTTTGCCAAAGTTACCGAAGGCCACAGCCATGCTTTTCTTTTTGAGAGCATGGAAGGCGGTGAAAAATGGGGTCGTTTCTCTTTTATTGGCTACGATCCGCTGGTAACTTTTACTTCTATAGCCGATGTTATCACGCTGGATGAAGTAAAAAACGGTATCAGAAAAAGCCGAAGTTTTACCTCAGACCCTCTGCAAGCCCTGAAATCGATGATCGAAGAGCTTGCTGCAGCCGAATATGAACATCTTCCCCGTTTCAGTGGTGGTGCTGTTGGATTTCTTGGCTATGATATGGTGAGATTCATGGAGGATCTCCCTGACAGTCGCCCGGCTACTGAGTTGCCTGATGCCTCCTTCATGGTACCGAAAATAGTTCTGGTTCATGACAGTCTCAAACAGACCGTGACCATCATCTGCTGGATGCAGGTCGAGGGCGATAGTGATGGAGATGCGCTGTACGATGAGGCTATGCAGCTGCTTAATGAAGTTATAGCCAAAATCAAACGCCCGGTCTCCGCAGATTTTTTTACCGCGAGCCGTAGCGATGGTTCAGTCTCTCACCAATTTTCATCAAATATGGCGCAAGACCAGTTTGAAGCCATGGTGGAAAAGGCCAAACAATATATTATCGCAGGAGATATTATTCAGGTTGTGTTGTCCCAGCGATTTCACACCAAAACAGACCTGGCGCCAATGGTTTTGTATCGGGCGCTGCGACATATAAATCCAAGCCCGTATCTGTTTTTCCTGCAGTTGGGCGATATTATTCAAATCGGTTCTTCTCCTGAGATTCTGGTACGAAAAGAAGGCCCTCATATTGAGCTGCGGCCAATAGCCGGGACGAGAAAACGAGGATCGACACCAGAAAAAGACCTGGCTCTGGAGCGTGAACTTTTGGCCGATCCAAAAGAGACCGCAGAACATTTGATGCTTGTCGATCTTGGTCGCAACGATGTGGGTCGGGTGGCGAAAGGCGGTTCTGTCGAAGTTCAGGACCTGCTCGTTATCGAGCGATACAGTCATGTTATGCATATTGTCTCCGGCGTTTATGGTGAGATCGCTGAGGATAAAGATCAGTTTGATGTATTGTCTGCCTGTTTTCCGGCAGGTACTGTTAGTGGCGCCCCGAAGATCAGGGCAATGCAGATTATTGATGAATTGGAAAAAGACAAGCGGGGATGTTATGCCGGGGCTGTAGGATACTTTGGTTTCTCCGGCAATATGGATTTTTGTATCACCATCAGGACCTTTGTCATGAAGGGTAAAGATCTGTGGATTCAAGCTGGAGCGGGGATTGTTGCCGACTCTGTACCGGAAAAAGAATTTGAGGAAACGATTAATAAATCGTTGGGCCTGCGCCGTGCTGTTGAACTTGCTGAGAAAGGTTTTTAAATAATGCTTGTTATAATAGATAATTACGATTCTTTTACCTATAACATCGTCCAGACAGTTGCCGCCAATGGACTGCAAGACGGACGAACCGAAGATATCCGGGTATTTCGCAATGATAAAATTACGGTTCAGGAAATTGAGGCATTACAGCCGGACCGCCTGTTGATCTCACCAGGCCCGTGCACTCCCAGTGAGGCCGGGATCTCCATTGAAGCGATTAAATATTTTGCTGGTAAACTGCCTATCCTTGGTGTCTGCCTTGGCCATCAGGCGATAGGAGAGGCCTTCGGCGGCACGGTGATTCGAGCGTCTCGGATAATGCACGGTAAAACGAGCCCGATGGAGCATGATGGCCGAGGAGTTTTCGCCGGCTTGCCTCATCCTTTTGACGGCATGCGCTATCATTCGCTGATTGTTCAGGAAAGTGACTTTCCGGACTGTTTGGAGGTTACCTGCAGGTCCGATCAAAATGAGTTGATGGGCTTGCGCCATAAAACGCTGCCTATCGAAGGCGTTCAGTTTCACCCGGAATCGATCATGACTCCTGCCGGAATAACCTTGTTGAGAAATTTTTTAGCAACCGATTATCTTAAACTGCTCCGACCGTAAGACGATTGTGCTACAAACTAAATCCTAGAAAAGACTATGAATATTAAAGAGGCAATTGGCAAAATTGTTACTAACCAGAATCTGACTGAGACAGAAATGGTTTCGGTCATGAATGATATCATGGACGGTAATGCCACGGATGCCCAGATTGGTGCGTTCATTACGGCGCTCAGGATGAAGGGTGAAACCATCGACGAAATTGTTGGTGCTGTCAGGGTAATGCGGGCAAAGGCAACCTTTGTCGATTCGGGCGTCGATACCCGAGGCGGTGCTGTTCTGATGGATATTGTCGGCACTGGTGGGGATGGTTCGGGTACCTTTAATGTGTCAACGACAACCGCCTTTGTCGTCGCTGCGGCTGGTGTTCCGGTGGCCAAACATGGCAATAGGGCGGTTTCTTCCCACTGTGGCAGTGCCGATGTTCTGGAAGCACTCGGAGTTAACTTAAGTCTTCCCGCTGAGGTTGTTTCTTTATGTGTGCGATCAGTTGGGATTGGTTTTCTTTTTGCACCCATGCTCCATGGGGCGATGAAATATGCTATCGGGCCGCGTCGCGAAATCGGTATCCGCTCAATTTTCAATATCCTTGGGCCAATGACCAATCCGGCGGGAGCCAATGTCCAACTCACCGGGGTATTCGCCAAGGAATTGACGACGATCCTCGCCGAGGTGCTGGTGCGGTTAGGCATGAAACGCACGCTTGTCGTCTGGGGTGAGGGGAATCTGGACGAAATGACCGTTACCGGTACTTCGTATGTAGCTGATGGATTCAACGGCAAGGTAAGCAACTATACCATTGAACCTGAGGATGTCGGTTTGACTCGGGCATCTCTTGCCGATATTAAAGGCGGTGCAACCGCGCTTGTGGCTGCGCAACAGGTTCGATCGGTATTGCAAGGCGATCCCGGTGCCAAACTTGACATGGTACTGTTAAATGCCGGGGCTGCACTTCTTGCTGCGGGAAAAGCTGATACTATACAAGCAGGCATTACCCAGGCAAGAGAGCTTATTCAATCGGGTGCCGCACTGAAAAAACTTGACCAGTTGGTCCGTTTTTCCAGTCAGGCCGGCAAAGAAATAAAGACGAATTGATATATGATTTTAGATACTATTGTCGCACAAAAAAAAATAGAGCTTGCCGAACTGCGCAAAAAAGGAATCTGCCTTCCGCTGCAATTCAGGGATAAAGCCGTTGGTCCGCCGCGTGGATTTACCAGTTCTCTCATCAAGTATCCTGAAGTTGCAATAATTGCTGAGGTAAAAAAAGCATCTCCTTCAAAGGGCGTAATATGTGCCGATTTCAGACCGGTGGACATTGCTAACAATTATCAACAAAATGGTGCCCAGGCAATTTCCGTTCTGACCGATGAGAAGTTCTTTCAGGGAGCGCTGCTCTATATGATGGAGGTTCGGGAAGCAGTTTCCCTGCCTGTTCTGAGAAAAGACTTTGTCATCGATACATTGCAGATCGAAGAAGCCCGTCTGCACGGTGCTGACGCCATCCTGTTGATTGCCGCTATCCTGGATCTATCGCAGTTGCGCGATTATCAGGCTTATGCTGCAGAGTACGGCATGGATGTTCTGGTCGAGGTGCATGACGAATGGGAAACAGAATTGGCCCTGGAGGCAGGCAGTACACTGATCGGTATTAATAACCGGAATCTTAAGGATTTTACGATGGATATTGAGACCACCTTCAGATTAAAGAAATACATTCCAGCAGAAATTCCAGTGGTCAGTGAGTCGGGTCTGAAAACTGTTGATGATTTCAGGCGATTGCGAGATGAAGGAATCAGTGCTGCCCTTATTGGCGAAACCCTGATGCGAGCTGGGTCCGACAGTGCCCTGTTGCAGTCTTTGCGCGGATAAGGGTTTTTACTAGGAAACAAAAATGTTGCAACGAACGCGGGTAAAGATGTGCGGTACCAGGCGCCTGGGAGATGCCCTGGCGGCAGTCCGCTATGGTGTTGATGCGCTGGGGTTTATTTTTTTCGCCAGAAGCCCCCGCTGCATCTCCCGTGACGCTGCGGCTCAAATACTACAGAAACTTCCCCCCTTTGTCGACAGGGTCGCGGTCTTTGTCAATGTCTCGATACCAGAGCTGGTCAGCACTGCTGGGATGGGATTTTCTCATGTGCAGCTACATGGCAATGAGTCGGTGGAATACTGTCAGCAAATTCGCCAGAAGTTGCCGGCGCAGGGTATCATTAAGGCCTTCCGGGTTGGCGAAGACAGTCGGGCCGAAGACTTTACGCCGTATAACGACTGTGTTGATGCTTTTTTATTGGATACATACGTGCAGGGTGCACGCGGTGGTACAGGCCAGGTCTTTGATTGGTCGATAATAGAGAGCTTGAACCTGCAACGACCAGTCATCCTGGCCGGTGGGCTGGCACCTGAAAATGTGGTCGATGCCATTGCCAAGGTCCATCCTTTTGCGGTGGACATCAACTCAGGGGTGGAGTCGCAACCGGGCGTAAAAGACCACGCCCGCCTGCAAGAACTGCTGCTGATGGTATATCAGGCAACGGTTGCCTAAGCCGTAGTAGGCTGGCCGAGAATGCCCTTTTACTTAAACTCGTCGTTATTTGCAAAAAATAATGCTCGCAATATCGACTATATGGCTGTGCTTGTTTTTTGAAAATGCCTCGATTTTAAGCAAAACGCCTATTCTCGGACAGCCTACTCGAGCAGCTCAGTTGGATGTTCGTAGCTTTGGCTGGCTGCCGTTCACCTGGCGATAACAAATGCCCCGACCCAGCCGCGTTCATGCAGCGCGTTTTCTGCCCGTTTGGCGTTTTGTATAGTTTTTCCGGCATATATCTGTACTCTGTTGACGGTTGCATCTCCTTCAAAATCCTTCTGGATGGTGGCTGAATGCCCGGAATCGGTGAACTGTTTTTGCACTTTTATCGCATTGCTTGCCTCGGTGAAGGCGCCAATCTGGATATAAAATTCACCGGCGGACAGATCCTGATAAACTAGAGTTGGTGGTTCGCCAGATTTGGCGGCAGCCTCTTCTCCGAGGGCAACCGCTTGCACTCTGGCAATTCCATGTTGGGTAATGCCAAGCGACTTTGCAGCTTTAAAGCTTAAATCAACGATTCTTCCCTGTACAAAGGGGCCCCGGTCATTGATCCGGACCACAGTACTCTTGCCGTTATTAAGGTTTTTAATCGACAGTATGGTATTCATCGGCAGGGTTTTATGGGCCGCGGTCATAGCATGCATGTCATAGGTCTCCCCGTTCGAAGTCTTTCTGCCATGGAATTTTCCCCCATACCAGGAAGCAACGCCCGTTTCACTATATCCCTTAGCGGAAGGAATTGGATAATACCTTTTATTCTTGATAACATAAGAATTCTGGGTGGCGGGTGGTCGATGACCGGATACCTGGGTTTTTGGAACGGAATGATCCGAATGAACAGAACAGCTTGTCATGAGAAAAAGGAAGCACAGTAATCGAATGAGAATATTATCTGCCATAGCCTATTCAGTTGGAAGAATTTTCTCTGGTGTGCCCGGGATTATATGAGCAGCACCTTCTGTTACCAGAAACTGTTCAATACGCTCTCTATAGAACAAACCTGCCGGCCCGGTCGTATGCGGAGTATATGGTCGTAAACCCATATCAGGAGCGTTGGACGGTACGGAATCAAACCGAACGTTTTCTTCCTCGTCGATCCATGAAAGCATAGAGTCGAGCAGCGGACGCATGGTGGTTATATTTCCTTGCCCATCCCTGCCAAGTAGCGGGATTTCCCAGCGTCGCATGGTAAATCCTTTATACCAGAGACCAACTTCCTTCTCACCTGTTATTTTATCGGTCATTTGCGCAGGTAGTTCAGTTTTATCAAAATCGTTGTTGTTGTCAATGATGGTTTCAACTTCGAAATCTCCCTGTACCGACAGATTGGCCCACATGTCGAAATCATCGGTATCCGATCTGAGGAAATGCTTGCCGATATCGTTAAACGTCCATTGGGCGTGACATACCTGACAACTTATTTTTGTCTTTTGTTCCTGGTGGGCCGGGTGCTGCATGATGGGGATGGTGTGGTCCTTGCCGTTACGGCCGTGGAGAATGTAAAGATCTTGTTGCATAGCAACCTGAGCTGGTAACGAGCGTTGCAGTTCTTCTAGTTGATGGCACTTCTTACAGGAAGGTTTTTCTCCTGCCGGTTCCATCAGCTCCGGGCCTGAATGGCAGTCAATGCAGAGCATGCCCCGCAATTGATGAATATCTGGTTTCAGCTGACGATACTCAACGCCATACGGCCGGAAATGTTTCTCTTTTGTCGTAAAGGGCGTCCGGTATTCGGCATTAAAATCGTGTTCAAAGCGGCCATAGTAATCAAAGCCAACATAATTTCCGTAATGGCATGACAAACATTGTTCATCGCCTGGCTTTTGCCAGTTGTGCGATACTAATGTGCCGTCTGTGAAAGCCATATGGCAAGCGGCACAACCGGTACCGTGGGTGACTGAGGGATAGTTGTCGCCGGAGCTGTAGAGATGACAACGGAAACATCTGCGTCTTAGGAGATCATCGGCTAGTTCCAAGGCGGTTTCTGGATTGCTATTTTTTGGTGTTTGCCGAAAACTGTTAAGGTCTTTTTGGGCACCGAATGCTTTTCTAAACATATTGGTACTCTTAGCAAGTGTAAAATGGCCTGTCCCAGCTATTTGTTTGATAATTTCGGCATGGCAGGGGCCACATGACATGGTGAGATGGTCCGGGTGGGCGGGGAAGGGGATATATCCCTGATGAGCACTTTTTTTATCGGATGCCTGGTTGTTGCCTTTATGACAAGATACACAGGATTGTTGGTGGTTGGAGTCTGTGTGCATGGTATGACAGTCGATGCATTGTTTCAGCACAACGGTTTTCTGCTCGGCATCTGTGCAGCCTGAAAAGATAAAAAGAAGAACTAAAAGGTAAGAAGTAGTGTTCATATTCTCAGGATAGCTTGCCGTTTTCGTTTAATTTGTTGCGTTATCTGTGGAGTGTATCATGCTTTGTGGTAAAAGGCCACCTGTGAACTTTCCTTTAAAATTTATGAATTTCTTATATTGTATAATAGTTGAACTTTCAATAATTTCCTGATATATAGGCGTACTGAAATAAGTCGGGCCTTCTGGCCCAGGCTTTCTGCGCCTTGTATAACAAATGCCAGCATAGCTCAGTTGGTAGAGCGGCGCTCTCGTAAAGCGCAGGCCAACGGTTCGATTCCGTTTGCTGGCTCCAGTAATAACGGCCACTTAGAGACTTTTCTCT
>CBDTUM010000185.1:0-7796 GCA_965363495.1 uncultured Desulfopila sp. | reverse complement strand
GAAAAACAGGCATGAATTTCTAGGGTTCTAATCCCGCCAAAAAGCTTTGCGGGATTATTTCTAAGTCACTAAATAATTACACCGACTGCAAACATCAATCTTCTAGCCGGAAAAAAACGCCATGGACAGCCAGGAATTTGTCGATATCAGGAAAAATCTGGACAAAACCCAAAAAGAGCTTGCCAGTCTTATCGGTATCTCTCTCAAAGCAGTTTGCAGCTATGAACAGGGCTGGCGCACAATACCAGCCTATGTGGAACGTCAGCTCTTTTTTCTGCAGGCTAAGAAGTTTAATTTGTTTGAGGAAAGTGCAAACTGCTGGGATATTCGTAATTGTCCGGAAGAAAAAATAAAGCAATGCCCGGCCTGGGAATTCAGCGCGGGAAATTTATGCTGGTTTATAGGTGGAACCATTTGCGACAACATTACCCATAGGACATGGCAGCAAAAGATGGAAAAATGCAAAAAATGTGAGGTAATGCAAAGGATTACCGTTTAGCAGCAACCCCCATAGTGTGCGAGTGCTGCCATCGTCTTGATCTGGTCCTCGGAGTGTTCTGCAGAGCACGTTACCCTGTTTAACTTTTCTTAAAAAAGCAGTCACCATAATATTTCAGCTCTGCAATCGACTCGTTGATATCGTCATAGGCGCGATGCCTGCTCTCTTTTTTGAAATGTGGAAGCTCCGGGGCCCAGCGCTTTGCCAACTCCTTTATAGTGCTGACGTCGATATTGCGGTAATGAAAGTACTGCTCCAGTTCGGGCATAAACCGGGCCAGAAAACGGCGATCATGCCAGACCGAATTGCCACACATCGGAGAGACCCGCTGGTCAACCCACTGGCGAACAAAGTCAAGGGTCTCCAACTCTGCCTGCCGGCAGCTGTATCCACTCTTGGCGGATCGCTCTATCAAGCCGGATTGTCCATGATGGTGGGTATTCCAGTCATCCATTGCGGCCAGCACCTCTTCCGGCTGATGGATGGCGATATCCGGGCCTTCGGCAAGAACTTCCAACTGGCCATTCGTGACAATCGTTGCCACTTCCAGAACTGTGTCCGTAAAGGTATTCAACCCGGTCATTTCCAGATCGATCCACACCAGATTACCGTTATCTTTCATAAAGACCCTATCCTTTCGCACAACCATACGTTGATATTTAACAGCTCAATTAGAGAAAAATCGGACACATGTCTTTGGAAGACATATCGATTTTCCCCTCTGTTACCAAATAGACACAGGCATCGACGCTCGGAGCGTGATAGTGCGTTCCCCTACCCGAACGGATTGCGTCAAGCGCGTTGTCTATGCCGAGTGATGCTCGGTATGGGCGGTGGGAGGACATCGCTTCCACCACATCAGCTACGGCAATAATCTTTGCTTCCAGGAGTATGTCCTGGCCGGTGAGTCCTCGAGGGTAGCCAGAGCCATCCAGATGTTCATGGTGCTGGTAGACAATTTCCGCCACTGGCCATGGGAAATGGATATTTTTCAATATTTCATAGCCCACTTCGGCGTGGCATCGCACGACGGCCGTTTCTTCTATACTAAGCCTGGATGGTTTGGACAGATAGTCGGAAGGCAGGGTTATTTTACCGATGTCATGCAGCAGTGCAGCAATGTGCAGCCCCTCGAGCTGCTGTTCAGAGAGTCCTAGCTCCTTACCGATTGCGCAGGCTAAAAGGTCAACGCGCAGTTGGTGACCGGCGGTGTAGGGGTCTCGTTTTTCGGCGGTGGAAGACAGCGAGGTCACGGTTTCTTCAAGGCTTGCGTGCAATTGGTCGCGACTTTTCTTCAGCTCTTCCATGGCTACTTTTCGTTCAGTTATATCCCGGGCAATCCCCCGGTAGCCGAGAAAGGTACCCTGATCGTCAAGTATCGGTACCGCATTGTTCTCCAGCACCACTATCTGACCACTTTTACCAAGACAGATGTTCTCCAGGCCGTTAATAGCTTTCTCGGCAACAATCAAGCTATTAAAGGTGCTTACAAATGTTTTCGCCTGCTGGGGAGAAACGATATCCAGCAAGGTTTTGTTGAGTATTTCTTCCGGCAAATACCCAAGCAAATCTTGTACTTTGGGGCTTGAATAGGTAAACCGGCCGGCACTATCAGATTCCCATATCCAGTCACTGGTAGTTTCGATCAGGTTACGGTAGCGTTCCTTGCTCTCCTCCAAAGATTTCATCAAAATTTCCCGCTCCTTAAAGATGCCTAATCGCTCCCGATCAGCCAGAATGGTCTGGCGGATGGAGTACATCGAAAGCAGCGAGACCATGAGTAAAATACCCAGGGAAATGACAGTCAGTTTGTTGCGGATTGTAGCAATCTCCGCATAGACATCGTTGGTATACATGCCGGTGCCGACGATCCACCCCCAAGGCTTAAAGCCTTTGACATAGGACATCTTCGGCGATATTTTGTCAGGGTTGTCTTTCCACTGCCACAGGTGGTCGACATAGCCCGCCCCCTGCTGTTGAACAAGTTTGACAAAATCGACAAAAAGGTGTTTGCCATTGGCATCCTGGAAACTGGTGACATCCTTGCCATCCAGATCCGGGCGGTAGGGATGCATGATCACCCGCGGAACCATGTCGCTAATCCAGAAGTAATCTTTTTTTTCCGGGCCGTAGCGAAGATTATGAATCCGCAGGACAGCACGCTTCTGCGCCTCGGCCCTGGTTAATTCACCGTTCTGCTCACGCTCATAATACGTACCGAGCAGGCTCCAGGTGGTCTCTGTCAGCTCCCGGATCATTTCTTTTTTCCTGGCCAGAAAGCTTTCCTCAAGCTGCGGCAGGAGAACGAAAAAAATAGCGGTCACAAAAAGAATAAGGGTAAAAAAAGCCGGGAAGGCTATGCGGCGTGAAGTCTTATGGGAAAGCTCTCTTATTTTTTTTTCAAGCATGGGGGCGCCCAAATTGTTGAGAATTAACTACACCGATGCACAAGCACTCTCAGTGTCTGTCTCCTAGAGCAAAACATCTCTGCTATATTGTACCAACCGCTCTGTTTCATAACTGGTGGTTAGGCAGACGGCTTTGAAAATGTGTAACAGCGCGTCTTTAAGCGCTTCTGAACGCTTTCGCGCAGACAACTCATCTTCCAGAAGAGCTATTTTCTGCGCAAGTTCTTCGTAAGTGGGCTTTTGGGACATTACGTTGCATTCTCCCAGTTGCGAATTATAGAAACCAGTGGATACAGGTATCGTCTCTCTAGAATACATACATTAATTCAAAGAACCCACAAGTAATTCGAATTTTTCCATGACGACATTTATGCACCGACAAAAGCACCAGGGGAAAAGAAATGGATAAAGCCTTCCATCATCAGCCGATGCAACAGTGGATTGCACAATATCAAGGCCAGAGGCGGCATCTATGCAATTGTAAAATTTGCCGAGACAACCGCACTTGCCACGGGTCTGCTCAAAATATCTGATAATTACGCAGTGTTGGATTCAGCACACTGTCGTAAGCTTTTCAGTCGATATTCGATTGTCGTCGGCTCAACCGGGAATTTGGGCTTAAGTATCGGGATAATTGGCGCAAAACTGGGTTTTCATGTCACTGTCCATATGTCGGCAGATGCAAAACAATGGAAGAAGCAGATGTTGCAGGCCAGGGGAGTGAGAGTAGTCGAACACAATGCCGACTACAGTGTCGCCGTTGCAGAGGGACGCCTACAGGCGATGACCGATCCTCTTGGTCATTTTGTCGACGATGAAAATTCAGGCGATCTCTTTTTAGGGTACGCCGTTGCTGCAAGGAGACTACAGGCACAATTGCTCGAACAATCGATACCGGTCGATGCAGACCACCCACTTTTTGTTTATCTCCCCTGTGGTGTTGGCGGAGGCCCTGGAGGGGTGAGCTTTGGCCTGAAATTGGTTTTTGGCGACAATGTCCACTGTTTTTTCGGTGAGCCAACCCAATCGCCCCCTCTACTCAACCTTCTCCAGGTTCAGGTGCTATCGGCAACTGGTCCGGGGTATTGATATTTTGCCAGCTCTGGCGCAAGGCCTCCGGAATCAAAGGAATGTCGATTTTTGGGTGAGCAGCAACGTCGCCGATGCGTAAATTTCTTGCATACAGCTGCGTTTCAAAAATTTGTGCTGCCCGAAAATCGTACCAGGCTAAAAGAGGTTCCGCTCTTTTACTCTCAGCAAGTTTAGGCACCCGCCCCCAGCAACCAGCACGACGGCCGGAGAGAAGCCACCGTACGGCATCTGTCGTTATATGGGGCATATCGCAGGCGACGAGCAGCCATGACACCAGCGGTTGCCACCGACAGGCAGCGATAATCCCTGTCAGTGGGCCAGCCACTCCCGGAATATCGGCGAGACGAACAGTATCGGCAAGCGTATCCGGAAGCCTGCCAGTTCCCGAGACAACCAGTCCGTCGACAAAAGGTGAGAGAATTTTTGTAGTTCGTTCCAGCCAGGTTGTTTTCTGCTCATTTTGTATGAGGTGTTTTGGTTGGCCCATCCGGGAACTTTTACCGCCGATGAGAATGCAGCCCCAAACCGGCGTTTGCTGTGCGAGTGCATCCATTTGCATAGCCAGTCGCTCAACAAAGTGTGCCATTGCCTTATCGTCGCTTCCAAGCAACAGCAGCTCCTCCCTTTCTGATTCCGCAGTGGAGGCAAGTCCAGCCTGTTGTGCGGAATCATCGATTTTCGCGTCGATTATGACCAGATCGTAGAGTTGTAAGATTGAAAGCACACCATATCGGTTCTCAGAAGGAGAGTCTTTCTGTTTGATGCTGCGACTGGAAAACGAACGCAATTCCAAAGCACGTATTAATTGTTCGATCCATTTCCCCTGCGCCTCCCCTACTCCTGCTGCAACGCGCAATACAGGAAGACCCGCAAAGCCTACGGCCGGAAAATCGAACTGCATTATCATCTCGTCAATGCCAGGCTACTGGCAAAGCTGTCCGGAAGCGCGCCGACTTGGCGTCCTCGTTGCATAAAGGCTTTGACGGCAGCTTCCCCTTCTTTGCCAAGATCTTTTGAAAAATCATTTACATACAAGTCAATATGGCTGCGGACAATAGCTGGCTCGAGTTCCTGACTTTTGCTCCTGATATACGGCAAACAGGCATCCGGATGGGCAAAACTATACTCAACACTGGTCCTGATGGCCCGTTCGATAGCCTTGATCCTGTCTCTGCCGAGACTTCTTCTGGCAGCAATGCAGCCAAGCGGTATCGGCAGTCCGGTGCTTTCTTCCCACCACTGGCCAAGGTCCTGCAGACAGAACAGTCCCTGCTCGCCATAAGTGAAGCGGGATTCGTGGATAATCACCCCTGCATCCACTGCACCATCCTTTACCGCCCCCATGATATGGTCAAAGCGCATCTCCACCAGGTGATGACAGTCCGGCAAAAACATCTGCAGCAACAAGGCGGCAGTGGTCAATTTTCCAGGGATAGCGATAGTCATTGCCGAGACATCATCCAGCGGTCTCTTGGCAGCGGCAACAAGAAGCGGCCCGCAGCCTCTCCCGAGCGCACTGCCCGCAGAAAGCAGACAATATTCATCGAGGACATGTCCCAGGGCATGAAAAGAGAGCTTGGTAACATCCAGTTTTCCATCAAGGGCCAGCAGGTTCAGCTGTTCCACATCGGCTAAAACCGGTTCTTCGAACGTTACGCTCGGCAATTCAATCAGGCCGTGGACCAGCCCATAAAAAATGAAGGTGTCGTTTGGACAGGGCGAAAACCCCAGGGAAAGTTTGTTTGTCATAGTGTTAATTCCTTAGCGAGCCGTGTCGCCGCATAAGCCGCTTTCAGGCAGGCTTCCTGCAAACGCCAGGATGAAGGATCGCGATCCACTACATAATTTGAGATGCACCGCAGCTCAGTACACGGCAGGCTAAATTCCCGGCATACCCGGGCAACGGCAGCACCCTCCATATTTTCACAGAGTCCGTTCCATCTGGACTGCAGCATTTTTCCACGAGCTCTGGTGCCGGTGATACCGTTCACCGTGATAAATACTCCTGAAGTATATTTAATGCCAAACCGATCAAAAATTGCCTGACTGCGCTGAAGAAGCGTTGCGTCCATGTTATACACTATTTCACCGGTAAGAGAAATTTTCAGATAATCCATCGCCTCGCCCAGACAGATGCCAAAATCACCGGCAACCTCCTGCCTGGCAAGGCAGATATCGAGGAGCTCCAATTGCTGCTGACCACTCTCGTCCGGCTGAATATACGCTCCTCCCACTCCAAAATGAATGACAGCCGCAAACTGCTCCTCGCTTTGGCAGAGGAATCTGGTCAGTCGAAGTGTGGTTTCAACAGGACCAACCCCAGTCACCAGCGTCCGACACGCACGAACCGATCCAGCTGTCATTGCCGCCATGAACGGGGCCATTTCTATTTCAGTTGCAGCAACAGCTAAAATCATGGTATCTACAACAGCTCCTCAACACGAGTAAGAGAAAAAACGAAATTCACCGCAAAAAGTAACGTAAAGCATTGCCTTGAATACCCAGACAATCGACATCATTATTTTCACACCATAGAGTATCATGCAAGACGATCTTAGCTTAAGTTCCTACAATTACGACCTTCCCGAACAGCTCATAGCCCAGCATCCCGCAGAAAAGCGCGACAACTCCCGCCTGATGGTCGTCCATGCAGCAAGCAAGGAAACGAAACATTATCGTTTTAGCGACATTGGCCGGTTTATCGGCAAAGAGGATATGTTGGTGGTCAATAACACCCGGGTTTTTCCGGCAAGATTGCTCGGCACAAAAGAGACCGGCGGCAAGGTAGAAGTTTTCCTGTTGGAGTTTCCGGTCCTCGATGCAAAAGACAACGGCACAGCAGTTACAAACAGCCTCATCAAATCATCCAAACGACCAAAAGAAGGGTCGACGATCATAATTAACGAGATGCTGTCCTGCACGGTGGAAAAAGACCTTGAGGGTGGTAAACTCAGACTGAGACTGCATTTCGACCAGGTTCTCGGCCTGGCAGAAACCTTGCAGCGATCCGGCCAAGTGCCTCTACCGCCATATATTGCCAGGAAAAACGGCTGCACTGCAGAAGACGCCACCCGCTATCAGACCGTGTACGCCAGCCAACCCGGAGCAGTTGCCGCCCCGACTGCCGGCTTGCATTTTACCGATGTACTGCTGGAAAGTATCAAAAAAAAAGGCACCTTGATTGGCCAGGTTACCCTGCATGTGGGCTATGGCACCTTTGCGCCGGTACGGGAGACAGACATCACCCGCCATCAGATCCATCGGGAATATCTCAGCATCCCCCAGGAGACAGTCGACAATATCGCCGCGACAAAAAAGCGGGGCGGCAGGATATGGGCAGTCGGCACCACGACGGTCAGGGCCTTAGAATATGGTGCAATAAAAACAGGCCGTCTTCAAGCAATCGAAGACTGGTGCGACCTCTATATCTATCCCGGCTTTCAGTTCAAGGTAATCGATAATTTAATTACCAACTTCCATCTGCCTGATTCGTCCCTGATGTTTCTGGTATCCGCCCTGTGCGGCAGAAAAACCCTCCTTGACTGCTATGCCATAGCAGTCAAGGAGCAGTATCGTTTTTTTTCCTACGGGGACGCAATGGCTATTATTACCGGGCCATCTACAACTTAACAATAGATAGACATCATCTAGGCAGACGTGGCAGCTGGGCAAGCAGCACAAGCGCCATCAGTCTTGCAAGGTGCCGTCGGTTTGGCAGCAGTATCAGTCGCTTTTGTTCCACTGGCAGCAGTATCAGTAGCTTTTGTTCCATTGGCAGTACTTGAATAGCCGTCGGC
>CBDTUM010000184.1:0-7835 GCA_965363495.1 uncultured Desulfopila sp. | reverse complement strand
TGGTGGGCGACACAGGGCTTGAACCTGTGACCCTCGGCTTGTAAGGCCGATGCTCTCCCAGCTGAGCTAGTCGCCCCCGTCACAACCAATGTGAAGGACTATTTACCAACTTAGCCCTCCTCCGTCAAGAAAAAAAAAGCCATCCAGTAAATTATCATCAAAAATATGGTTTTTATCTTTTATTTCAAAAAGATATTATATTTTAAAGAGGCTTTTACCTTCTTTAATCAACAAGGCATGGTTCAGTACTTCGTCCATATGGTTGACCACATCAATGGTCAACGATTTTCTGATCTTAATAGGTACATCGTTCAGGTCTCGTTCGTTAGCCTTGGGAATAAGAACATGGGTGATGTTACCGCGTTTTGCAGCAAGAAGTTTTTCCGTCAAGCCACCAATCGGCAAGACCCTGCCTCTGAGGGTAATTTCCCCGGTCATAGCCATGTGATGCTTCACCGGAACCTTCAGCAAAGCTGAAACCAGAGTCGTTGCGATGGTGATACCCGCTGAAGGTCCATCTTTGGGAATAGCGCCTTCAGGGACATGGATATGAATATCCAGTTTCTGGTAAAAATCTTCATCAAGGCCAAGAACTTTGGCACGGGAACGTACGTAACTCAGTGCCGCCTGTGCCGATTCCTGCATGACCTCGCCCAGTTTCCCGGTGATGATGAGTTTACCGGCACCGGTCATAAGGGTGGCCTCGATCTGCAGCAGTTCTCCGCCAACTTCGGTCCAGGCCAGACCAGTGGTGAGACCGATCTCATCGTTTTCCTCGGCCAGTCCATATCGATACCGAGGGGTCCCCAGATATTTAACTATCGATTGCACACTGACGCGATGTTTCTTACCCTTACCGCTTTTGATATTTTTCTTCAACCGCTCCCGGGCAATCTTTCGACAAAGAGAGGCAATGATTCTTTCCAGGTTTCTGACGCCTGCCTCCCTGGTGTACTGGCGGATAATCTCCATAACACCGCCGTCGGTCAGCTGTATGTCATTGGGCTTGAAACCATTGAGTTCGACCTGTTTTGGAATCAGATAGCCAACACCGATTTTCAATTTATCCTCTTCGGTATAGCCACTGATCTGGATAATTTCCATCCGATCCTGGAGAGGTACCGGAATACCATGCAGGTTGTTGGCGGTGGTAATAAAAAACACCTCAGATAAATCATAGTCAATATCTAGATAATGATCGTTGAAGGCAATGTTCTGTTCGGGATCCAATACCTCCAGCAGCGCAGAAGACGGATCGCCCCGAAAATCCATCGACATCTTGTCCACTTCATCAAGGCAGAATACCGGATTAGATACGCCTACTTTTTGCATCGATTGAATAATCTTGCCCGGCATCGCGCCAATATAGGTCCGCCTATGACCGCGGATTTCAGCTTCATCCCGCACCCCGCCAAGGGAAAGACGCGCAAATTTTCTGCCCATGGCCCGGGCAATAGATTTGCAGATAGACGTTTTTCCGACACCAGGAGGACCGACAAGACAGAGGATGGGTCCTTTTATTTTTTTAACCTGGGTCTGGACTGCCAGATACTCAAGGATTCGTTCTTTTGGCTTTGCCAGACCATAATGATCTTCATCGAGAATCTTTTCAGCCTTGTTTATATCAATCTTTGAGGTATCTTTTTTGTCCCACGGCAGATTAACAATACAATCAATGTAGTTGCGAACGACAGTTGTTTCGGCCGACATGGGCGGCATACTTCTGAGTTTTTTAAATTCTTTGAGCGCTTTGTCTTTGGCCAGAGCCGGCATTTTCTTATTTTTTATAGTCTCTTCGAGCTCGCCCATCTCATCGAGACCATCCTCATTCTGACCAATTTCCGTCTGGATCTCGCGGACCTTTTCGCCAAGATAATAATCCCGCTGGGTCTTGCCCATGCGCATTTTTACCTTCGCATTAATTTTCATTTCCAATTCGGCAAGTTCAATTTCGCGGTCCAATATTTCCAAGACCTTCGCGATTCTTTCGGTGAGTGGCTCCAGTTCCAGAATCTCTTGCTTTTCCTCACTTTTGAGCGGCAAATGCGCACATATGACGTTCAGCATTTTCAGGGGATTATCCATCGCCTTCACTGAACTCACGATTTCTTTGGCAATTTTCTTATTGCCGCTGGCATATTGCTCAAAGAACTTGCGTAGTTCCCGCTCAAAGGCGATCAGCTCTGTGGTCGGCTCGGTATTATCGATCCTCTCTTCAACTTCAGCCTGAAGAAAATTATCGTTTGGTACATAGGAAATAATTTTCGCCCGGTTTTTTCCTTCAACCAGGGCTTTGATCGTGCCATCAGGGAGTCGAAGCAACTGCATTACCGTCGCGAGTGTACCAAAGGTGTGGAGTTCGTCACTAGCGGGATCGTCAACGGTAGGCTTCCGTTGCGTTACCAGCAGAATATCCGTCTTCTTTTCCATTGCATCTTCGAGTGCCTGGATGGACTTTTTCCGACCAACAACTAAAGGTGCAACCATATGCGGAAAAATGACTATATCCCGAAGTGGCATCAAGGGGTAAAGTTTTGTCACAAAATCTCCTTTCAAATGTACATTTCTGTTGCGACTAGTAGTGACTTAGAAATAATTTTCTGACATTTTGTATCAGAAAATTATTTCGTGAAAGAACATATCTCCCTCAAGGGGGGATTGTAAAGAATCCCAATTTTTCAGCGGGTTGAGCGCCATACTCTTAAAAAGTATCCGGTTTTCGTCCCGTTTACCGGGGTTAGAAACCTTGGCAAAGCTGATTCAATCAGGCTTTATCAGGCTGTTTTCAACTTTTCGTCAGCACTGTCGTTATGGTATAAAATAACCGGATATTCACCCTGGGTTATAACTTGTTCGTTGATGACACATTCCTGCACACCTTCTATTGAAGGAAGATCGTACATCACCTCAAGCATAGCTTCTTCCATAACCGATCGCAGTCCTCGAGCCCCTGATTTTCTTTTCAGCGCTTTGGCGGCAATAGCCGTCAAAGCCCCTTCTGTAAAACTGAGACTGATGCCGTCAAACTCAAACAGTTTCTGGTACTGCTTGGTCAGGGCATTTTTCGGTTCCTTCAGGATGCGAATCAGATCTGCTTCCACGAGTTCTTCCATGGTAGCAATAACCGGCAATCGGCCAACCAGTTCCGGAATAAGGCCAAATTTAAGGAGATCTTCCGGCTGTACCATTCTCAACAATTCACCAATTTTTTTCTTTTCATCACCAGTGACCTTAGCGCCAAAACCGATAGATTTTGCACCCTGCCGCTTACTGACGACCAAATCAAGCCCAACAAATGCTCCACCACAGATAAACAGAATATTAGTGGTATCTATCTGGACCAGTTCCTGCTGAGGATGCTTTCTACCACCTTTTGGTGGAATAGAGGCGTTGGTACCTTCGATAATTTTCAAGAGCGCCTGCTGCACTCCTTCCCCGGAAACGTCTCTGGTCAGGGATGGGCTGTCTGATTTTCGGGCAATTTTATCGATTTCATCTATATAAATAATTCCCCGTTGGGCCTTCTCCACATCATAATCTGCCGCCTGCAGCAGGCTTACCAGGATATTTTCAACATCTTCGCCGACATAACCGGCTTCGGTGAGCGTTGTCGCATCAGCCATACAAAACGGCACTTTCAAAATCCTGGCCAGAGTCTGCGCAACCAGCGTCTTACCGGAACCAGTCGGGCCAACCAGAATAATGTTCGATTTCTGCAGCTCGACTGAATCGTCCTCCACGGGCGCATCGATACGCTTGTAGTGGTTATGCACGGCAACAGAGAGGACTTTTTTGGCATACTCCTGGCCGATCACATAATCGTCGAGGTAGGCATTAATTTCTTTTGGTTTCAAAGAAATCTTCTCTTCTTCCGCCGGCTCGTTCGAGTCCTGCCCATCCTTATCGTGAACTATTTCATTACAGAGTTCAATACACTCATCACAGATAAAAACATCCGGACCGGCAATAAGCTTGCCGACATCATCCTGATTTTTTCCGCAAAAAGAACAAATACAATCAGGTCCTTTGTTATTCACATCATCCATACTTTTAATCCTCAACTAATTCTTCCCGTTTAGTAAGTACCTTATCAATGATACCATATTCCTGGGCTTCACTTGCACTCATAAAATAATCGCGTTCGGTGTCTGCGGTAATTTTTTCGAGCGGGCGCTTGGTGTGATGGGCGAGCAGACGGTTCAGTTCGTCTTTCATCCGCAATATTTCCCTAGCCTGAATATCAATATCTGTTGCCTGTCCCTGGAATCCACCCATCGGCTGGTGAATCATAATTCTGGAGTTGGGTAGTGAGTATCTTTTACCATCAGTTCCCGCAGCCAGAAGAAATGCGCCCATGGAGGCCGCCTGTCCCATGCAGAGTGTTGCGATATCGCACTTGACATATTGCATAGTATCATAAATTGACATACCGGCGGTAACCGAACCACCGGGAGAGTTAACATAAAAGGTAATATCTTTTTCGGGATTCTCGGCCTCAAGAAAGAGCAACTGGGCCACAATGACATTGGCCACATCATCAGTGACTCCTGAGCCGAGGAAAATAATCCGTTCTTTTAACAGACGTGAGTAAATATCGTACGCTCGTTCCCCTCGGGGACTCTGCTCCACCACCATCGGCACAAGATTCATTGGTTACTCTCCTTAAAACGGTTCGACTGCATAAGGCACGGAGCCCAATGCAGTCGTTAATATTTAAAAGCAGTCAAAACATATCAGGCAGGGCTCCAAACCCGATATGTTAATATAATTCTTTTCCCGGCGTACGCAAGCTGTCCTATCAGCTTTTTGCAGCAGCATCTTCCTCGGCTTCTGGTTCCGCTTTGACAGGCTCTACAAAGACTGCCTCTGACCGGAGAAAGGCGAGGATTTTTTCATTGAGCAATTCATTCATCAAAGGCAGAAGATCATCGCGGTTCTTGAAGTATTCTTTCACCTTGGCAACGGACATATTGTACATATCGCCGATACGCTTCAGGCCCCTTTCCATGTCTTCTTCTTCAACTTTGATCTCTTCGACCTCAGCAATTTTCTTTAACAGGAAATCACCGCGAACTCTTTTTTCAGCCATTGGCCCATTTTGTTCAGTCAGCTTCTCTTTGCTCAATCCGGCTGCTTCAAGAGTCATTCCGCTCTGCTCGAACTGCTTTTCGGTCTGCTTGATCATCTGATCGATTTCGAAAGCGACCAACCGTTTCGGAACCTCAAATTCATGGACATCGAGCAGTTTCTGCATAAGCTTATCAGTGATCGCACCCTCGGCCCGCTCTTCGCGCTGCTTGGTGAGGCGCTCTTTGATCGAAGCTTTCAAATCATCCAGAGTCTTGAATTCCTCACCGGCATCTTTGGCGAATTCGTCGTTGAGTTCGGCGAGTACCCGCTCTTTGATATCTTTGACGATAATGGTAAATTCTACTTTTTTGCCTTTAAGGATCGGATTGGGATGGTTTTCCGGGAAATCGACATCCTGCGTACCCACTTCCTCCTTATTCATACCAACTAATTTTTCCTCAAACTCCACCCCCATGTTGCCCTCGCCGACTTCAACGGAGTAGTTTTCGTTTTTGACCTGAGGCATTGCCTCGCCTTCATGAGTTCCCTGGAAATCAACAATGACCACATCGCCTTTCTGGATCGGTCTGTCGGTCACAGAACGAAGCACAGCCATAGTTTTCTGCATTTCGGCGAGCTCAAGCTGGATTTCCTCATCGGTTACCAGGATATCCTCTTTTTCTACTTCCAAGCCTTTGTACTCAGCCAGTTCGAATTGGGGTCGCACGTCAACTTGGGCGACGAAGGTAAAGGAACCATCCTCATTGTATGTGACACCTTGAATATCCGGGTGCACAATCGGATCGACCCCATTTTTTTCAATGGCATCGAAATAATTATCCTGCACCAGCTTTTCTCCGGTCTCTGCTTCAACCTGAGCCTTGTAGTGTTTGACAATAACTGAAAGAGGAACTTTCCCACGACGAAACCCCTTCATCTTCGTTTCTTTCTTCAGTTTTTCGTAGGCCTGGTTCAGTTTTGGTTGAACACTGTCTTCGGGTAGCGTGACCGTTATTTTTCTTGTGAGAGCACTGAGCTCTTCAACATTTACATCCATCGAGTCCCATCCTTTCGTTTTAAAATTATCATAAACACCCGAACCCACATTTTACCCGTTACTCCTGCTATAAAAAAAAGCGACCAGCCGGCAAGCAACCAGCATAAAAGGAATAACGGCATAACAAATTAAAATCGCAGTGGATTATCACTACCACAGGTGAGGTGTACAGTGTATCAGAAAAAATGGTGCGAGAAGGGGGAGTCGAACCCCCACACCGTAAGGCGCCAGATCCTAAGTCTGGTGCGTCTACCAGTTCCGCCATCCTCGCAGCCGGTTTTTTGTGGTTTCAATGAAATTTTACTCACCAAAACGGTACTAATTAATTCACATACCGAGTGCAGTCAAGCACTGTACTTGATATTGTCTGATTTAAAACACAAAAAGTTGCTATAAATACCATTTTGCTCGTTCGCTTACCAGTTTTTTTTAAACACACGGTACTTTTTCGTATCGTGTCTCTTGTTTTGCGGTTTTTATGCAAAATATAATCTGTAATTGTGTCCTCTTCGAGGAACACAATTGCCAGATTTTATTTTGCTTGCCTCTTCGGGGGTGAAGCTAAATGATTTTAGACGCCGCATGCCTTTTCGATCATCTTGCACAAAAAGATGAGAATGGCTACAGTACGTGGTACTGTAGCGACTATTTTTTTTATTACGAAACTGTTTCTTTTTACTCTCTTACTTTTAATCTTTATTGAGGCTTGTATGAAATTCCCTAAATTGTATGCCAGTTGTTTCATTACACTGTTTTTGGCATCCGGGGCCAATGCGCTGACTGTGCCTGATGCGGGTCAGGATAACCGGCTTGAATGGAATGTGCTACAAAAGTGGCCCACCACCGGAAAAACTCTCGACATGGTTCATTCTCTGGATGGAAAATTTGTCTATATTCTCAACGATCAAAAGTTGGTTCAAGTGTTCAATAGCCAGGGACAACTGCAAGGATCCATTCCTGTCGAAGAAGGGGTTTCCGGCATTGATATCGCCCCCCGGGGTGAAATACTCTACCTGATTAACAATCAAACTCAAACCTTCAGTTCCATAGCAGTTTCTTTTATTGTCGATGTCAACATCAGCGGCTCCCCATTTAAAGGACCGGCCGATGCCCCGGTCACTATCGCTTTATTCACCGATTTTGAGTGACCATATTGTGGCAAAATCTTGCCGCTTCTCGAGCAGGTGCTCGAAAAAAATCCACAAACCGTAAAAATAGTCTTCAAAAATATGCCTCTTAACTTTCACAAGATGGCCCTACCCGCCGCCAAGGCTGCACTGGCCGCACGGGAACAGGGAAAGTTCTGGGAATTTCATGATCGACTCTTTGCCCAACCAAATTTAACGAAAGAGGCTATCGATAAAATAGCCGTCGAGCTTAAGCTGGATATTCCTCGCTTTCAAAAGGACATGGCATCACCCAAAATCCTGGCATATATCCAGAAAGATGTAGAGGATGGCCAACAAGTCGGGGTCACGGGAACGCCAACTCCTTTTATTAATGGCCGCATTCCAAAGCAACGTGACCTGGCGGGATTCCAGGTTATAATCGACGATGAGCTTCGCAAGCTTAATGACCCGGTAAAAGGGAAATAAGCAGGGTGCTCCGTTTAGTACTCGCTTGACGGGTGCTCCATTCAGTACTCGTTTGAGTGGTATTCTTTTCAATACCCCTCAAACGAGTGGAAGTTCCTTGAGACAGATTAGCT
>CBDTUM010000183.1:0-8125 GCA_965363495.1 uncultured Desulfopila sp. | reverse complement strand
CCCCACTGGTTCCCATGTGCTACGCACCACCACTGGTTCCCATGTGCTACGCGCCCCCACTGGTTCCCATGTGCGACGCACCACCCCACTGGTTCCCATGTGCTACATGGGAACTTAATGAACAAAAACGAGCACCTATGAATAACGACTCTGTCTCTGTAATCATCCCTGTCTACAACAATGTGCTGTATTTGGCAGAGGCTGTAGAATCAGTTTTAAAGCAGTCATATACCAATTGTGCGACGCACCACCCCACTGGTTCCCATGTGCTACATGGGAACCTAATGAACAAAAACGAGCACCTATGAATAACGACTCTGTCTCTGTAATCATCCCTGTCTACAACAATGTGCTGTATTTGGCAGAGGCTGTAGAATCAGTTTTAAAGCAGTCATATACCAATTATGAAATAATCATAGTCGATGACGGTTCTACTGAAGATATAGCTGGTTCTCTCCAGCAATACCTTGATACATATGAAAATATTCGTTATGTGCGGCAGGAAAACAAAGGTCCCGGTCCAGCGAGAAATACCGGGATTCGCATGGCAAAAGGCAAATGGATCGCCTTTTTGGATGCAGATGATCTCTGGATGCCTGGAAAACTTGCAAAGCAGATAGCTTTTCTAAGAGAACACCCGAATACCTTTGTCGGCGGAGCTATGCAGGGTCTTGACGATCGTAATGGTGTGCCTGTCCTGCAAGAGGACATTCGATGTTTTAAGCACTTGGCTACAAAGGCTGAGACTTTTACACATTTACTTAAAATTCCATATCTTTGTGCTGTCTGTGGCCTGGGAAGTTTACTCATAAGCCGGGACATGCTGGACGATGTTGGTTTATTTGACGAGTCTTTTCATACTGTTGAAGATGATGATCTCATTTTCAGGTTGTTTCGCAAATATTCATTCCATGCTCTTGCTGATGTTGTCCTCTTACGGCGAAAGCATGGTGCAAGTATGACGACAGGCTCCGTAATGGAGCCTCGCATTCAAAATAAATATGCGGTCACCAAAAAAATATTAGCTTTAGTCGATGATTCGGAGATCACTGCCAGTAAAAATGAAATTTTAGGATACTGGACTGAGGAGTTTAGCAGACGGCATATTTACCGAAAAAGTTATAGGTACGCACTGAGATGGTTGCTCATTGGCCTGAAGCGGTACCCACACTATTACACTGCACGTCTTCGCAAGAAAGCTGGCAAAATTTTAAACTGATACCAGAAACCTGAATAGGTACAATATAACATTTACGGAGAGACGTTAGTGGAGACTTCAAAGAGGTGTGAACCTGGATTTTTTATTATTGGCGCGCAAAAGTCAGGGACCAGTTGGCTCTGGAATATGCTCGATCAACACCCGGGAACGTCACTTCCCGCTACAAAGGAAATTCACTATTTTGGTTCAGCAGAACTTTACGCCCAGGGTGAAGATTGGTATTTGCAGCACTTTGCCGGTCTTGACACAAACAAAGTCATCGGTGAGGCTTCTACAACCTACTTTTATGATCGCGTACCCTACTTTCGCAACAAGTCTACCCAGATTGAGTTTGACGAGTCTTTACCGAAACTTCCTGAACTGATCGACCGGAAATACCCCAATGCGAAATATATTGTGACTCTGCGCGACCCTGTTCGTCGGGCAATTTCTGCATACTCACACTGGATGAAAAGAGCAAACAATATGCCTAATATGTCACCAGCCGTCGGTCTCAAAAGGGCTGCCACGGAATATCCCAAAATGCGTATCCTGGAATACGGCTTATATGCAAAATATCTCAAGGCATGGATGGAACAAATACCAGCAGAGCGATTGCGTGTCATTTTCTTTGAAGATCAGATTGTACGCAATTGGGATACAACACTCAGTGACACATATGAATATCTTGGATTGGACCCAACCTTTAAACCGCAACACCCAGCGAAACCTCGACATCGCAGTTGGGGGTGGACCAGAATAGTTTTTAACTATTATGCCAGCAAAATATATAAAAATGCAGGCCATTCCCGGGTAGCACACCTCATGGATCGGTATAATTTTCTGTCAAATTTCGCTATAAAAACAGAAGATATTGAATTTTTGAGATCAGTCTATTTAGCAGAAAAAGCAGAAATATCTGCATTGACGGGGGCTGATCTGTCAGGCTGGGATTACGGTGAAAAGTTACTGAGCTGACGGAACTGTGCGCTACTGGCCTGAAAAGGTATTTACACTATTGTACTGAGCGTATTCGTCAGAAGACATTAAAAAATCTACATGAGAAGAAGCAACAGAAAGATGAAGTACGTTTATTTTTTAGGTTATCCGCACCACTTTATCCATCATAAATTTTATTATTCGATTCTAGGTGGGCAGATTTGTGATTCTTTTATTGAGTTACGTTCAGAAGAATTTGATGAAGAAATTCTTAAGTTGGATGGGAAAGATACTGTCTGGTTCTTTAGTAACTGGTTCCCTTTTATTCATAAACGTCTTATCGGCAAACAGGTTTTTATTGAACATGGTTTGAGTTTTAAACCCAGTTTAAATCCTGAAAGAGTCGATTGTTTAAATCGGTATTTCGATTTAATCTTTTCTTCCGGGGTAAGCCAGCGTAATCGAATGATAAGAGAAGGTGTGGCACCTGAGAAAATCCGCGAAATAGGCTATACGACCTTGTTTCAATTACCTGCTGCCGAAGTGATTCCCAATCAAATCCTTCTCTCGATAAGCCACTATGGTACATGGAATGAGTACGGTAATCTATTAGAAATAATCAAGAGAATGCCGGCATCTCTACATGCATTTATAACAATGCACCCCTCTTTGCCTGACGATAAGAAAGCAGAGTGCATGGATGTCATTCAGAAAGGAGACAATTTAACCTATGTCGAGACGCAGGAAGAATTGCTGGCGGTAACCGCCTCCAGCAGGTGTATCATCGGGAGTTCAAGTTCTGTCTGCACACCTTTTTGGTATCTCGGGAAACCGGTTATTTTTATACGGGGAAGGCAAACCCGCATACCTTTTTTAGGGTGGCATTTGGTTCGTAGGCTTATGGATGATCGACTCTTTGATGAAATTCTCTCAGAGAGTACAAAAATATCCAGTTGGAAGCAATTTTCACCAGAACTGTTAGAAAATGCTAAAATCCCTCCCTCCAGAAAGAAATTATTTTACGAATCGAACTGGAACAAAAGTGCTACTATTGAAAAAATCAATAAAGCTTTGGATGCAATTTCAGATAACTAATCGGATTATCTGTAGATAATAAGTTTTTCAATCTTACGGTGTAATAATTTGTCGCTCGCAATTCGTCTGAAAGGTGGATCTTGAATAGATTGAAGGCTTGGACTGGAGGTGTATCATCCTGAAAAAAATAAAGATCCTCTACGTTATTGACAGTCTTGCCCGTGGCGGCACCGAATTGCAATTGACAGGACTCATTGATAGGTTGGATCGAGGACGTTTCACTCCTTATCTCTGCACTTTGCGGGACTTTGACTCTGCATTGGTTCCCGATGGCTGTCCTCACTTGGCGTATAAGGTTCCACGTTTATTGAGTCCCAATGGGTTCACAGCTGTTTTGCGCCTGGCTCGATTTCTGAAAAACGAGGATTTTGCAGTCGTACAAACATTTTTTCAGGATGCCACTGTGTTTGGCGGTACAGCCGCCCGGTTGGCAGGAACGCCGATGCGACTCGCCTGCTTTCGTGATTTGGGTTTCTGGCGTACGCGTTCGCAGACACTGCTGTTGCGCCTGGTTTATCCCATGATGACTGGTTTTCTTGCCAATGCTGCCTGTATTCGAGATAATTTCGCCGAGCACTTCGGCGTAAACAAGGATGCCATTCGGGTCATTTACAATGGGATTGCTACCGGCAATCTGCCCTGGGTTGAACATGAGGGACCAACTTTACACATAGGTATAGTCGGCAATCTGAATCGCCGCGTCAAGCGCACGGATTTGTTCCTGCGTGCTGCTGGACAGGTGGGGCGAAAATATCCGGAAATTACCTGGCACGTGCTGGGTGACGGCTGTTATCGCGCTGAATATGAAGCGCTGGCCGGTGCCGAAGGCATCGGGAATCGTACTGTTTTTACCGGCAATATCGAGCGAGTTACCGACTATCTTGCCACGTTGCAGGTGGGGGTTCTTTGTTCGGATTCTGAAGGTTTTAGCAATGCTCTACTGGAATATATGTTATGTGGTTGCACCGCGGTAGCAACCCGTGTGGGCGGTAATTCTGAGGCGATTGAGGATGGTAGAACTGGTTTATTGGTTCCGCCGGACAGTGTCGATGCCTTAGCCGAAGCCCTGTTGAAAGTAGTCGAGGATATTTCTTTACGACGAAAATTGGCAGCAGCAGCTCGGTCGGCTGCTGCCTGTTACGACTGGGACCAATGTGTGACTGCCCACGAGGCGATTTATGAACGTAATGATTGAATCATCTGACTCTGTTCAGAAACCAATGGGTTCAGTGCTTGAAAGGAACAGGAATATGGTGAAAAAGAGGGTCTTACATGATTGGTAGTGTTCTCAGGCGAGAAGTTTTTGAGCCGCTCTATTGTCGAAAAAACAATAGTCCAAAAATCTCATACTGGAAAGAATTAGAGAAAACGCAATATTTATCCTTGTTTGAACTGCAGGATATTCAATGGCGACGATTGCAAAAGCTCTACGGTTTTCTTTGGGACAACAACCCGTTTTACCGCTCTCGATTGCAAAAGGTGGGGCTGGATCTTCACTCCTTAAAGGAGCTTTCCGATATCACTAAAATTCCAATTCTGACCAAAGCGGAGATTCGAGAAAATTGTGATTCGATGATTTCTGATGGTTTTGACAAGAAAGCACTTTTTCGTTTTAAGACCGGTGGCTCAACCGGTAAGGCCCTGGATATTTATCTTACGGAAGAGTGTAGTGAATTGCGTAATGCCTGTGCCCGTCGTGCTGATCGCTGGACAGGTTGGGAGCCGGGCGAACCTATTGGCGCAGCCTGGGGTAATCCCAAGTTGCCCGTGACGATAAAAGATAAAGTATTGCATAATATCCTGCAGCCTTACATCTATCTGGATACAATGTCCATTACCACTGATTCCGTCCAGAAATTTGCCAGTAGCTGGGGAAAAGTGCAACCCACGTTACTTTATGGACATGCCCATTCCATCTTCATTCTGGCCCAATATGTTCAGGAATTAGGTTGCCGACAAATTAAACCAACCGGAATTTTATCCACCTCGATGATGCTGCTGCCCCATGAGAGAAAATTGATCGAGCAGGTGTTTTCCTGCAAGGTAACAGATCGCTATGGTTGTGAAGAGGTGAGCTTGATTGGCTGCGAGTGTGAAAAACATGATGGCATGCATATGAACATTGAGCATCTTGTTATTGAGTTTATAAAAGATGATGGAACAGCTGCCAAAGTTGGTGAAGCGGGAAACATTATTGTCACGGACCTGATGAATTTTGCCATGCCTTTTATTCGTTATAAAGTTGAAGACGTTGGTGTACCAATGGATACGGTGTGTACTTGTGGTCGTGGTTTACCGCTCATGGCAAAGGTAACAGGGCGGGTAGCTGATTTTCTGATGAGCAAAAATGGCGAGAAGGTCGCAGGAATTTCATTGATCGAAAATACGTTAACTGAACTGCCTGGATTAGATCAGATGCAGATTATTCAAAATTCTCTTGATGATATCCTGGTAAATGTTGTGCCGGGCAAAGAATTCAGCGATGATGTCCGGTCAAACCTGATCCGGTATTTTGCAAAAGTATTTCCGGATACCGCAGTCACTGTTAACCAGGTAGAGAAAATTCTGCCGGAACCCTCCGGTAAATATCGCTTTTCGATCTGCCGAATCCCCAATGTGAACTGAAATGAAACCTCAAGTAAGTGTTATCATCACCTGTTACAATTATGGCAAATACCTTGCTGGTTGTATTGAATCTATATTGTGCCAAACGTACCAAGATTTCGAAATCATCATTATAGATGACGGATCAACCGACAATTCCAGCGAAGTTGTGCAGAAATATCTGTCCAATCCGCAGATACAATACATCAGACAGGAAAACGCAGGACAAGCCAACGCAAAGAATGCCGGGATACTCGCAGCAACAGGAGAATTTATCGCTTTTCTTGACGCAGATGACCTCTGGGAGTGCACTAAACTTGAAAAACAAATGCCCCTGTTTTCCGACCCCACAGTGGGAGTGGTGTACAGCCGGGCTAGATTTATTGATGAAGATGGGAAGGGCCTGGATCTGAAGCTGGAAGGAAAATACCTTGAGCCTCGTTCCGGTCGAGTAACGGAATTTCTTTTTTTTGATAATTTTGTACCTTTTTCTTCAGCGGTGCTGCGGCGAGAATGTGTTGAGGAGAAGGGACCGTTTGACGAAACGCTTCGAATGGGCATTGATTGGGATCTTTGGTTACGCATCTCAACGCAGTATCTGTTCGTCCAGATAGACGAACCATTATTAATATACCGAGTTGGCCATCCCGGGCAAATGTCTAAAAATCTTGAAGAAAGACAACGATGTTCGGACAGGATTATGCTGAAATTTTTGAGTGACTATCCAAGCGTTTTACCCAAAGGTGTTGTTCGTCGTGCTCAGGCGTATACCTATTGTAATAGGGCAGGGTATTTCAGCAATTCTGACAGGAAACGATCTAATCAATATTACCTGCTTGCACTGCAGTGCGGCTTGTTCAATATTGCGGCATACAGGGGACTGCTCGCTAATTTTCTAAGGTTGGTTAAGGTGAAGCTGCATGGGGAAGCTGTCTCCTGAAAATCAACTGGGGTGTGAATAATAAAAATGCAATTCAGATCATTAAAGTATGATATCTACAGACATTTTTATCCTAATGATGATATATCTACGCTCAGTCTGTACGGTAAGATAAAAATTATATTAACCACTCAAGGCATATGGGCTACTGCAGTATATAGATTCAGGCGATGGACTCTTTATGAATGCAGATACTCTGTGTTGAGAAAACTATTGAGCCCGGTTGGATCAATTTTGCAACTATTGATCGAAATGACAACTGGTATTCTGATAGAACCGAGGATTGATATTGGACCAGGATTATATATCGGGCATTTTGGGAATATCTTTGTCGGTGGAGAGACCAGCATAGGAAAATTCTGCAATATCAGTCAAGAGAACACTCTGGGCTTTGCCGGGCGAGGTGAGAAATGGGGTGTGCCCACAATCGGTGACTTTGTGTATATAGCACCCGGGGCGAAGCTTATTGGGAAAATTATTATAGGGGACCATGTTGCAATCGGAGCGAACGCGGTCGTGACGAAAGATGTTCCTGATAACGCTGTTGTTGTTGGTATTCCAGGAAAAATAATTAATTATGATTCCAGTAAGGATTTCGTGTTGTTTAATAGAGATAAATGTCGAGATATTCTTTGAGCAATTCCATCGATCTGCCTGTGACGTTCGGCTTAGATTGCATTCATTTTTTTACTGAAAGAGCCGATTCGTGCTTTGTTTGGTTGGTAACCGGAGGTCATCTTCATGCATGTAATGCATATTATCGATAGTGCCGGGATGTATGGGGCTGAGGTTATGCTTTTGAACCTGGTTGAAGAACAGGTTCGGCAGGGGCTGCAACCTGTAATAGCCAGTATCGGTGCTAAGCATATAGGTGAAAAGCCGCTTGAAATTGAAGCCCGCAAAAGACATATTCCAGTTACAACCTTTCGCATGCACCCGGGCCCAAACTTCATGGGAGCCTGGGAAGTTCTCAACTATGCGAAATCAATAGATTGCCAGTTGCTCCATTCCCATGGTTTTAAAGGTAATATTCTTTTTGGGTTGCTTCCTAAAAAACTTCGGGGCTTGCCTTTAGTAACAACCCTGCATGGCTGGACATCATCTGCTACCACTTTTTCACGCATGCGTTTGTATGAGACGCTTGATTCATGGGCCCTGTCTCGAATTGACGCCGTTGTGCTCGTCAACCAGGGAATGTTGACCCACCCCAGGTTGGCTAAAAGAAAGAACGTCAACTTTCATATTGTCAATAATGGGATCAGTGTAGAAGTGCCGGAGTCCTTCCCATGTCAAGATCTCAAGTTACGACCGGGTGAAGGTTGTAATATAGTCGCCGTAGGACGTCTTTC
>CBDTUM010000182.1:0-8194 GCA_965363495.1 uncultured Desulfopila sp. | reverse complement strand
CAGCGGAATCCATACTGTTTCTTTTCAATGAGTGGCGTGCTGTTTTTTAGAAGAGAAATATCGCGGTCGTGAAATTTTAGTTCAAATTCTTTTGCAAGAAGGTTCACCATGAATTTTACATCATCAATGGTGAATTCAGAGAGAGAGTCATCCAAACTTTCAAAAAAAGGCTCAATTGAGTGATAGGCCATCGGTTGGGCTAAATCTCTGTTGTGGAGATATTCTAGTAATTTTGTGGCAAGAGAGAACCAAAGACCATTTGTGTTTTGCCTACGATCTTCAGATCCCACCTGTACATTACCCAGACCTGGTGTTTTTGTTAAATCATAGGTGTCAGCAAGCCGAATAGTCGACTTTAATAAATTGATCCAATCCATTTGATTCTATTAGAATATATAGGGTCTAAGTTCTTCCTTGTTCCCAAGGATTATTTGTTGAACTTTAGCCTCTCTTTCTTCATCCCCAATGCCAACTCCCATGAGTTTCAAAAAATAGCCAACTAAAGCCTGTCTTGTGGTGTGTCTCAACACTCCTTTTATCATTCCATAATCATTCTCTATCACCCGTGATTGTGAAGGAGACAGGCCTGGATGTGGAAGGATTATGATGTCCACCATTTTATTCCAGAGTGCATCTGAGCTAGCGTCTTGATCTGCGACATTTTGTGTCGGTGAAATTGAAAGGATTCTTGCGAGAAGAAAATCCCGGTATTCTTCGTGCCTTTCGGAATATGCTCTTATGTGCCAGCGGAAGCCGTTGTAGACTAAAGCATGGGGAGATAGGTCCAGATCTGTTTTTGCTTCTGTGTTCATTGACTGGTATTGTACCATCAATTTTAGTCGCTCGCAGATGGCTTGGTTTAAAATGAGTAAAGTTTTGTTTTCGTATGACCTTTCTCCAGCTGAAACGATTTCAAAAGAGGGGAGAGTATTTAGCAGAACATTTGTGGCGTCAGGTTTGCTTGGCGGGACCGAATGGAGTAACCTAAAAAATTCTTCTGAGGTGCCCTGCAATAATTGTGGCTTAAAACTGTCGGTAGGGATATATGCTTTGATAACTCTATCATACACCATATTATTAGCAAACAATTCGAGGTATCTGGAAAAATCCTTCGCGGCCTGGATTTCCCCAATACCAAATAATTGCTTCAAGTCTTTCCTGTTAATTCGGCCTTTCCACAGCAGAGCAGCTTCGATAGCTGTCAACCTTTGTTGTATTTCCCAGCGTAGATTGTAGTTTTTGTTCTTATGCATACATATTCTATATATATGTTTTGTGAACGTGTAAATGCTTTTTGTTGTTATCTTTTAGCTGCACTAGAAATAAATGATTGGCAACGGCGACCGGCGAACAGTAAAGCAGATCAGGCTGGAGTCGGGGCGCTACTGAAGCATATGATAAGAGCCTTATATCTTCCTCTTTCTGCTCACTTTGGACAGTAAGCCCTGGAATTTAATTTTGCCGACTTTGACCATTGTTTCAAGCCTGACAACTTTGTCGTTAATTTTACGGATGTCCTGGTCCAGCCAGTCAACTTTGTTGATGAGGCCGGTAACCCCGGTCGTTGAGGAGTATATTTAATCGTAATGCTTTGATTTTTATTTGACCACATCAAGCAGAAAAAGATTTATAATTGTGAAAAGCAGAACATACAAGAAGGGAGCTCCGGGGGATAATGGGAAAATATCGGTTGGTTGTAGCGGAGGATCATGTGATCATGCGGCAAGGGTTATGTTCAATGCTTGAGTCAAGAGGTCTTTATGAAATTGTTGGTCAGGCTGTGGATGGCCTGGAAGCAATTCAAATAGTGGAAAAAGAGCTTCCGGATTTGTTGATCCAGGATATTTCTATGCCTAAACTCAATGGGTTATCGGTGATTCGTGATCTTAAAAGCAGGTATCCTGAAATAAAGATACTTGTATTGACAGTGCATGATAGCGAAGAATACCTGAAAGAGATATTTCGAGCAGGAGCAAATGGATATTGCTTAAAAAAAGGTGATTTTAACGAGCTCCTCACTGCTATTGACAGCATTATGAAGGGAAAACCATATGTAAGCCCGTATATTACTCAGTCGCTTCTGGATCATTTTATCAAAAATAACACCGGAGAGCAAACGTCATCTACTGTCTGGGATGCTCTGACCAACCGAGAAAAAGAAATTCTGAAACTTGTTGGGGAGGGCCATAAAAACAAGGAAATTGCAGGATTTCTCTGCATAAGCCCAAAGACGGTTGAGAAGCACCGAGCGAATCTTATGACAAAACTTAATCTGCACAATTCCGCGGCATTGGCTGCCTATGCCATCAAAATGGGCTTAGTTATCCCGCCGTCCTGACAACATCTCTTTTTCTTTAACTGTATCCCATTCTACATTTATTGTAGTCCCCTTACCCGGTGCTGCAGCTATCAAAAATCTACCGTTGGTCAACTCGGCACGCTTGCACATGTTCCTGAGCCCCAGGCCGGAGTTTTCGTCTACCCGGTCCAAAACTTCAGGGTCGAATCCTTCACCGTTATCTGTTATTTTCATAATAACTTTCTGGTCGAACCCTTCTAAAGTAATCTCGATTCGATTCCCCCTGCTATGCTTGGCGGCATTGTTAAGTGCCTCCTGTGCGACTCTAAATATCACAATTTTAATGGATTCTGGTACGGCTGCCTCGGCGATGGTGCTCTTAAGTGTTGTCGTAATATCGCTGTATATCTCATTATGTTTGCGCACCAGCCAGTGGAGTGTGGCAAGTATCCCCAGGTCGTCGAGCATGGGAGGACGCAGCGATGATGACAGTCTTTCTATCTCGTCTAAGGTGTCGACCACCAGTTTGTCCATTTGGCTGAGGAAGTTGGCACAATTTTCATCTCTATTTCCCTGCTGTAACTTTAACTGTTCAAGCAAGTACTTTAATGCGCCAAGGTTTCCGCCAACAACATCATGGAGTTCCAGCACGATATTTCTTCGTTCGTCCTCCTGAGCTGAAATGAGATCTTTGGATAGATGACTCAGTTTTTTCATAGAGACATCCAAAGCAAATTGAGCGTTTTTTTTCTCAGTAACGTCTTCTACCAGGCCGATTACAAATTGAGGATCAATGCCGGTTTCACTGAAAACCGAGAAGGTTAAATCTACCCAGATCCAATCACCGTTTCTCTTTTGAAATCGGGTCTGGGCTTTGGAATAGGGCTTGTCTCCCAGGGTAACCTTTGAAAATTCCTGGCAAATAATTTTAGCATCTTCAGGATCGGCAAAGTCGTTGGCTATGTCCATGGCACAGAGTTCTTCAGCAGTGAAACCGATAAGTCGTTGATCTGCATGATTCTCCGGAAGAGAATTGCGTTACTTTACTTACTTCCCGCGGGGATTCTCACGATTACGACAAGGTAATCATCGCGACGGGGCACTCATGGGATGAAGAGGATAATCCTGATATTGGATATTATTCGTCACCTTGGCCGATTTGCAAATTGCTGCCGGTTAAGGGAGCCTCTTGCAATTTTACAATTGGCACTCTTGGAGCATCACTAAGTGCTTTTGACGTGGTTTCTTCTATGGCACGTCGCCATGGGGATTTTGTAGAGGGTGATGACGGGCTGATCTTCCAACCTTTTCCGGAAAACGAGGGATTCAAGCTGGTCATGCATTCATCGAATGGTTGGCTGCCTCACCTGCAATTTGACCAAGATATTCCTGTACGTGAAATCTACCGGCACGTTGACCGCGCTGGTATCTTATCGTTACTTGATGAAAACGGCTATCTGCGAATTAATAATTATTTTGATCAGGTTTGTCGTCCGGCTTTAAGGCTGGCATTTATAAAAGATGAGATGCAGGAAATGGTCGACCTACTCTCCGACCCCCAATCAAGTCTCATTGATTTTACCAATAAAATGGCTGATGTGCATGAATATCCGAATGCTTTTGAGGGGATGCGCCACGAGATGGTGGAGGCGAAGGAGTCAGTGTTGAATCACCGACCAATTCACTGGAAAGAAGTGATCGATGATTTGATGTACACTCTTAATTTTCATGCGGAACTGATGCCGGCGGAAGATCATCTGGTATTTCATTCGGATGTCATGCCCTTTCTGATGAACGTGATTGCAGCCATGCCGTTGAGCTCAGCCAATATTCTCCTCGCACTCTACGATGCCGGTAAACTTGAGCTGATTTCCGGGCGTGTGAGTATTGACCAGGACGATAAGTCTGATGGCATGACTCATTGTGCCGTCGATGACGAAGGAAGGATGGAAAAAGTATGTTATAGAATGTTTATCGATTGCAGAGGACAGAGAGCAATGGAGCTAGAAGATTATCCATTTCAGAGCCTCGTCAAGCAAGGGGCGGTCAGAAAGGCGAGAGCAACGTTCGTTGCACCCGATATGGCAAAAAAACTGGTAGGGGAGCGTAAAAAAGGTTGTCTTTTCGAAGATCATGGTCAATTGGTTTTCCACATCGGGGGAGTGGATATAGATGGAAGCTACCACGTAGTTGGAAAGAATAGGGAACCAAACCCCCGTATTTATGACATCGCCTTTCCACACATTTCCGGCGTGCGTCCTTATTCATATGGCTTACAGGCTTGTAACGCGACTGCTGCTGTGCTGGTGGAGGCGTGGCTTAAGGAGAAGGAGGCAGATTTGGAGAACATTACCGATATTTATGAGGATATTTAAATGGTTATATTGCAAAGATGCAAAGGAAAAAAGGTCAAAAAACAAAAATCTTGACGCTGGTTTTTAGTCTTGACTGCGGGCATTAAGACAATTCGGTCCTGGTGTTCGAAAATCCTCAAATCCCTCAAGGGATCCGACCAGTTGCGTATCCTGAAAAACAATCCCGGCACGTTTAGAGGTCGGAAATTCATGGTATTGATGACAGAAGAGGCGGATGGGACGATTTATTCCTTGTTGTGCAAGGCGACGGAAGATGCAGGTTCCATACTTGAGGAAAGGAAAAACAGCTCAGGACAGTGACACTTGGTAACCATCCTGAACTGTATAAAAAAGGTGCTCAATAATAAGGTTGAAATTAATAGGACTTGTTTTTTTCTGCCGAATGTTCAATGGCATCGCCGGCCGACTCGACATCCTTGCCGACTCCGGACATAGTGTTGCATCCGGAGAGAAAGGCGGAGATGAAGAGCGAGAGAAAGAGAAGTGCCACCAGCTTCAGTTTCATCGTCTGCATATATTTACCTCTTCTCTGTGGTGATGATGTGCGCTTTAAATGCGCGGACTTCTGCGGCCCTTGAACATAAATACAACCGCCAGGATAAGACCGACAACAAACAGGATCCAGGCGATATTGACGGCGGTGCCAGCTATTCCGGAAAACCCCAGGACGCCGGCGATGAGTGCGATGATTAAAAAAGTAACAGCCCAGCCTATCATAATAAACCTCCATAATTTTGATGTGTAGCAAGAGACATAATATTGGTTACAAACATGCCTCTCTTCTACCTGTTACTCTGTGTACGGTGACTTGAAAACAATATGGGGTGGATCAGGTATATTTGCAGGAAAAAGACAGTATACTCGTAACCATCGAGTTGACAGCAATCTGAACCGGTTTGCTCTGCTCGTCACCAATATGTGCAACTCGAAAAGCAGTGTCAAGCGTCTACCGTCATAGCTGACGGCAACGGCTGTCTCCATGGGCAATGAAAAACAAACAATAAAGTTAAGGTTGCTGCCGAACCCGAAACTTTGGCGCCAGAAGCGCGCCATTGCGCCGAGGTGCTCGCGTTGGCGTGTGTGCAGACGCCAACGCGAGAGGGATCCTGCTTTACGTAAAAAAGGATCCAACGTCTATAAATGACTGCATAGATTCCATTGCGGGCCGATCGGCAGAAACACCAACCGTTTGACGAGGCAGCGTTAGGTCCAGTTGATCTCTGATCAATACGGAGACATCGTCGAAAGAGCAAGCAAAAAGACCGGAAAATGAAGCATGGTGCAGTACCGTTATTTTGCTGGCGGCGATACAATCATTTCTCACGGACAATTCTGAAAAAAACGTGCCATCTCCCGCGAGGCGTCTGGACCGACGGGGTCAGTGTACGAGCCATTGCCGTCCCCGCCGGACCAACTATGTCCGGCGCCGTGAATGGTCCACTGTTCGGCAACGACCTGGCCGCTTGTGTCGCGGTAGGTCTCGCAGGTGTAGGCCCGCCCGTCCGCCACCCGCCCCTGACTTTTCGTTACCGACGGAGCTGCCATATCCGCGGCGACTGGCTTGCCTGTGAGCCGCTGTCGCAGCAGGTCATCCGCGTTGGCCGGATGGACGGTCGCATCGCGGTCCCCATGAAAGAGGATCAGTGGGATGGTGTGTCCACTGACCAACTGCCCCGACTGCCCTCCCTTTTGCATTGCCGCAATCGCCGACGGCAGGTCGTGGGCGGCGCCGGCGGCGAGACCAGAATGCACACCCACGGCCATATAGAGGTCTGGGTAGGTCGTCGCCATGATAGCCGCCATCGCTCCTCCGGCCGACAGACCGGCAACGTATACACGGCGCCCATCGACCTGGTAGCCGGCCATGACCTGACGAGTAATGCCGGCGATGAGAGAAGGCTCGCCCTGGTCCCGCTCCTGATGGGCGGGCTGAAACCAGTTCCAGCACTTGGAGACATTGGCATTGCCAGCTTGCGCGGGATAGGCGACGAGAAAACCCATCTCCTCCGCCAGAAAATTCATGCGGGTGCCGACGGCAAAATCGTCGGGGTCTTGGGTACAACCATGCAGCATCACGACCAGCGGCATCGGTTGCCCGTGATGCCCGCTCGGGACATAGAGCTTGTAGGCACGAATGCCGGCCGAGTTGGCATAATTCGCAGCGAGCCACTGACCCTCCGCCGGGGCCGGCGGCTGGAGTGGTCTGCCGGGGCGTCCCAAGGGCATGCCTGGCAAGGGCCCGCCGGGCAATCGCATACCGGGCAGTGAAGGACGAACCAAGGGGCGATTGAGTATCGGTGTGCGACGGGCCGTCGTCGCTCCCTTGATGGGTCGCTCTGCAGCGATTGGGCGCACCTCTTCCGCATGTCTTGGCATGCCCGCGCCAGTGAGAGTGTCGGGTACCTTTGCAGACTTGGCGGTAAGTCGGAACTTCTCCTCGATCAGCTCCGGGTCGGAGGCATGGGTGAGAAGTCGGTGCCCCAACCCTAAATGCCGCTTTATAACGAGGGTCGCTTCGTTCAATCGTCCCTCGCACGTGAGGCGTGTGGCCTCGAACATCTTGTGTAGTTTGCCGTCCATTATCGAACTCCTTCTATTGTGACTCCGCCGGCACTTCTGTCGCGGAGAATGAGTCGTCTATTTAATTCGTCCCGCCAATGCCTGCTTAACCGCGTCACTGGCCCGGAAGGCCCCGAGCACGACAATGGTGTCAATCGTTGCCAGGGCCAATTCGGGTGAGACATCCTCAGCGATGCTCGCCAGGCCAAGCACGTTGATCTGCACCCGCTGACCGGCGGCACGTATCGCCTCCAGGTCCTGACGGGTGTAGTGCTGCAGGCCAAGGACCAGCGTCTTGCGGGCAACAGTCTGCCTGACGGTCTCGGCGTGGGTGACCAGTTGGTTGCGGATGGCCGTACGGATGAAGTCGGTGCGGTTGGAATAAAAAGCCTCTGCCACCAGCAGATCGATCTGTCCGAGATCGACAGGGCCTAAGTTAATAGTAATTTTCTCAGTTTCGGCCGCCATTGCCTTCCTCCAAATTAACATCCGATTAACATCCATTGAACATCTATTAAACATCCATTCAGATGGTATGACGTCTGCGGGATCATGTCAAGTCAAGGTCACGCAACGGATACGGGGGCTGTAAGCCCAGAGGTATGAAAATGTACGTTAATAGTGCGACGAGAACAGACGCTTGTTTGTTCGCAACAATATCAGGAGAGATGAAGGATGGTCCTTCGATTTCGCTTTTTAGGAAGTGATATCAAACCGTCTCAAGCGGCTTAGATCAGGTGTCTCAATCGTGAGCGTTGAGGAAAAAGTCACTCAATAAGGAGGGAGGTATGGAATCAGAAGATAAGCGATACACGAACCATAAATAATGTTAACCATTGAGACAATAGTGTCACCAATTTCTTAAAAAAGGTAAGTTCCTCAGGATCTTCCCATTCGGCTCGGCAGGGCATGGGCGTGTTCTTTCGAGAAGATCTCTTCCTCGTTGACGACACAAGTTGCG
>CBDTUM010000181.1:0-8228 GCA_965363495.1 uncultured Desulfopila sp. | reverse complement strand
CTTTTGCATCCACAGTGGCGGTGACGGCTCCACACCCTTCGTGCCCCAGCACCACGATCAATGCCGTCCCTAGATGTTCGGCGGCATATTCGATACTCCCGAGAACGATTGGATCTGGAATATTTCCGGCAACACGAATCACAAAAAGTTCTCCAAGACCTTTGTCAAAAATAATTTCTGGTGGTACGCGGGAATCAGAACAGCTGAGGATGATGGCATATGGCTTCTGGGAGTTGATCAACGATGTTCGTGTTGCAGCGTCGCTTCTCGCTGCATTTGTTAACGTATTTTCTACGAAATGCTTGTTGCCATCCATCAATTTCTGCAGGGCCTCGTCGGGTGAAACGCTTTTCTCACCGGCAGGGCTTGAGAGAGCCGTTCCAGTGGTAAATACTACGAATCCAAAGACTGCAAGCACTTTCAAAAAGTTTTTTAGTACCATACTATGCACCTCCATTTGATGAATTATCCTGTGAGTTATTGTTGATAGCTACAGTTGGTTGCTCCAAAATCATCTTTTTCTCTCTATCGGCAATCCGGTGCAGAGGTTGTGCCGTCAACGATAGAGAAGTCGCGAAATTCCCTATCGATAAGATCGGCCATACCCCACAATCCTCCGGATGTCCTCTTGTTTTTGTGCATCTTGAAATTTTTGGAATCAATACATTCTATCCTGTTAACGTATCTCCCTGCCGAAAGTTACATAATTTTACTGAAAAAATATTTTTTGGATCTTCATTAAAAATTTTAAAACCATTCTTTTCGATTGTTATCAAGACGAAGGTTACTTGGTCATCTGATAGCTGAAACAGTTACAGCTTGTCCTGATATGCCCCTGCGGAATAGGTCAACTCATAGCTGTGGGAGTATATCTCGATAAGATTTCCAAACGGGTCTTCACAATATACCATCCTGTAGGGCTTTTCCCCTGGGTAATACTCCCTTACCGGCATTCTCTGCTTGCCACCATGTTCTACAATTTTAGCTGCCAGTCCTTCAACATCAGGATCTTGCACACAAAAGTGAAAGACACCTGTCTTCCAATATTCAAAGTTGTTTTCTCGTTTTTCTGCGTTTTTAAATTCAAAAATTTCAACGCCTATTCTGTCTCCTGTTGAAAGATGAGCAATCTTAAAGCGGCCCCAGCCTTTACCGAAAACGTCATCGCACATTATTCCAATTGCAGAATCATCTGATGCTATCTCTGTCGAAGGCATGATTATGTACCAGCCAAGTACCTTGGTGTAGAAATCTACTGCTTTTTCAAGGTCAGTTACCGATATACCTATATGAGAAAATGTTCTGGGATATGTCATTTTAATGCTCCTTTTATTTTTATTGTTGTTCAGGGCTTCCCCCGGGTACAGTGACACTATAACTCCCGGAATGAGAGTAACAAGAAGGCACAATTTTGTTCGACACGAACCAATTGGTTCGAATTGCCTGTATTAACGAGTTGGAGAGAATAGTGCCGGGAGTCAGTTAGAAAATGTTGACCCAGCGATTGAAAAAATTGGAAAAAGACGGGTTGATATCAAGAACTGTCTATCCAGAAGTACCGCCTCGGGTTGAATATAATTTGACCGAGCTTGGGCGTAACGCTTTTCCGATTTTAGAATCAATGCACTCATGGGCTGTCAGACAACTGGCACTTAAAGATCCAGAAGTATAGGTTGCAAGAGGAGTAACCGTTCACCGGAAAACCGCCAAATCTTGAATAACCTCCGAACTGTAAGCATTCACCAGTGCCGGAGATGCGCGAAAGAGGTCATTAAACCGTACTATTGGTACGTTTAATGGCCGATGACAAAACAGATTCGGTGCTGGTGAACGTTTACCAAGAGCAAAGATTAAGAGTAGGCAAGACGTCACACCGCAAGGCATTTCTTAATGATATAAAAGACGCCCTGTATTGTATTATACCGCTCATTACCCCAGGATTTCGCAGATTTTTATTTGTCGATAATCAAATATCCTTTGCAGATTTTTCTTAATAAACAGGCTATGGAGAAGGCGGCCAAAAACACCGTATGGGACGCTATAATGGACGCGGTCGATAAGCTTGACACCTTTTGGGGTCTCAGTGAGTTCGTGGTAGTGATACCAGAACGTATACGGGCCAATTCGCTGTTCATCGACAAATGATTTCTTCTGACGAATATGTTTTATCTCGGTAAGCCATCTTTGAGCGCCAAATATGGGAATGGAAATTCGATACTCGATAATCAAGCCGTCAAACATGTCCTCCGGTACAGGAGAAATAATCAAGAAATGCATGTCTGCCGGGGTGATCACGTTCAGGTTGGCAGGATTTTTAAGAAAATTCCAACTTTGATCTAGATTCGCAGTGACTAATTGTTCTTTTTCCAGGGTATACATCCTTGACAATTCTCCATGATTTCTGAATCAGAAATTGGCCTGTTTGATTTTCTAGACTCGTGCCCAGCTTTCTCATGTATCGCGATATTTTCGGTTTAAACTGTTGAAAACCGCTTCCAAGGAGCACTAGCGTCTCCCCGGCCGGAGTGGTTGCGAAATACCCGTATCCCCTCTCGTTGCTTACTCATATGGAGTGAGTCGTAGCAGGCGACCACCTTTTTCATCCTCCAGAACCCATATTGCGCCGCTTGGTCCCTGCTCAACCTCCCGTATACGGTTTCCCATGGCAAATCGTTCGACCTCTTCTGCCTGGTTGCCTACAATCTTGATCCGTACAAGTGACTTTGATCTGAGACCACCGATAAAGGCATTACCCTGCCAATTTGGAAACAGAGAGCCGTCGTATATGATCAGGCCTGATGGGGCAATGGTTGGTACCCAGTATACCTCAGGTGCATTGAATTCTGGACGCGTATCATGATCGGGAATGGGAATACCGGAGTATTGATCGCCCCAGGATACAATGGGCCAACCGTAATTATCTCCACCAAGAGTCAGGTTGAATTCATCACCGTGCCTGGGGCCCATTTCGTGGGTCCACAGTTGTCCCTGTCTGTCGAAAGCAATACCAAGCAGATTACGATGCCCGAGAGACCAAAAGGTTTTGGCGAGTTCTCCCTTATCCTGAAATGGATTGTCAGATGGCACTGAGCCATCCGCGTTAAGCCTGATGACCTTGCCCAAATTTTGTTTCCAGCTCTGGGCAGGTGTTTGTTTTTGTCGCTCACCGGAAGTGACGAATAAATGCCCATCTGGACTGAATGCCAATCGGTGTGAGTAATGCCCGCTCCCAGAGACTTTTGGTTTTTGCCGCCAGATGATTTCGATGTTTTCCAGTTTTGGATTGATAGATTTAGGGCGGAATTGAGCCCGGATAACAACGGCTCCTCGGTTTCCTGACGCATCCTGTTCGGCATAGGACAGGTATATCCAGTGGTTCTCCTTGTATTGAGGATGGAGAATTATATCGCCCAAACCACCCTGACCACCATAAGCTACTTTGGGTACGCCTTTTACAATCACTTTGCTACGATCATCGAGTTGAAAGTAAAGCAAAGTTCCTGGTTTTTCAGTTATAAGTAGGTCTCCACTCGGTAGAAAAGTCATGGCCCAAGGTTCATTGAATGTTCCAAAACTTTTGGCGAGGAGCCTTGAACCTGCCGTACCGACAAGTATGGTATCAACGGACTTGGCGTAGGTGCTACAGGTAAACATGAGCAAGAGCAAAGACAGGTAACTTGTTAGAGGTAATAGCTGCATAATTCATCCCATCTATTGTTGGAATTTGACAGAAATCTGCTTTTGATAAGGAGTACTATATACTGTATAAGCACCTGCAACCGATAGTGCCGCTGATTTTACTTTTTACTGAAAGCCAGAAGCACACGGGATATGTATTTGGACAATGCAGAATAACGGGATACGCGATACCCCATATTCGGTAGATTTGAGAATCTTGAGTTATCCTTCGCGAATCCCTCTCCTTGATCTATTCAGTTTGATCATCTCTGAGTAGCCATTCTTTCGGGCCTAATGGCCGGGCATATGAGCGGCCCTCAATAATAAGACTAGCCCCACATCAAATGAGAATAAGGAAAAGCCACTCCTACTTTTGCAGGATCAAGTAGTTGTAAGGAAACATGTACACCGATTGATAGGCAGGTAATCCAGGAGAAGTTTGGGGGAAACCTGTCTAAAATTACTTATTGGTCAACCAGAAAAGGGAGGAACCTTCGAGTAATGCTATACCCATTTTCGTGGGTGGACAGTAGAGGTTCGTTTGGCAATCTTACAGAATAGAGCGAAAAGATATAATTTGGTCTTGGTACTACATGAAAATTTCGATTAAAATCCGAAGCTGTAACTTTCTGTTCAAATGCCCCCGCTGGTCCTACTGCAATATTTGCACGAATCGTTGTCATACCCCATTAATAAACAGACACTGTCAAGAATAGGGATATTTCTTGTGAACCTCCATTTGTCTCATTGTTCTAACGAGTGGCACAAGAAAAAATATACAGGAAATTAAAAAGATCACACTAGCGATGCAGGCCAGGGTGTCCTGATTATTTATACTTGAAGCGATGAACAAAACAGCACATACGACAAAAAGCATCCAGCCTGTTATCTGCCACTTTAGATCCTGGCCTTTGTGATTTATCTGGTTTGCTTGCATGATATTTGCTGTCGCCTTGGTTTGAAAAAAGAGTCTCTTCGTTTGTCTTCCTTATGGAAGATTATAGGACTTTCCGGTATCGGTTGCGTTATCCGCCACGTCCGGCTGGAGGAATATACCTGCAGCTGAACGTGGGCGGATTAGAAATAATCATCATCTATATGTCTGACAGTTCATATGGCTTCGCTTTAACTCTTTTTCAGAGTTTCTTCAAAAACAGGCAGGGCAGGCTTGCCATTGACGGTTGTTACCCCTTCGAGCCATCCCCGATAGATCTCTGGATGATTTTTGATCCACATCATGCCGGCTTCAGCATGCTTTACGTCTTTGTGATCTTCTAATATTTGGGCGATCTCGTTCATCATTGCAATGGGGAAGGTCATGTTCTTGAGGAACCGGGCGACATTCGGCTGTTCCTCGGCAAAGCCTTTGCGAATGTTCGTGTACACGGTTGCCGTACCGTCATTCTCGCCGAAGGTTTCCGCGGTACTGCCGGTGAGATATTTCATGTCGATAATCTTGTTCATGTAATGAGGCGACCAACCGAGAAATACCACCCATTTTTGCTCAGGAACAAAGCTTTTAACCTCAGTAAGCATTACAGGTTCGCTCGTTGCGATCAGTTTGAATTCACCGAGATTGAACATGTTTTTGTCGATCATGTTTTGAATTATCAGGTTGCCGTCGTTGCCGGATTCAATACCGTAGATTTTATGGTCAAGCTTGTCTGCGTATTTGGCGATGTCGGAAAAATCCTTGAGGCCGCCATCGACGACATAGGCTGGTGCAGCCAGGGTATATTTGGCCCCGGGCATATTAGCCATATATTGAATGACTGTACCTTTTTCGAAAAACTTGTTGGCGATGGTTGCCATGGAAGGCATCCAGTTGCCGAGGAAAATGTCGGCATCCCCGTTCTCCATGGCCTGGTAGACGATAGGCACGGAAAGGGTAACATTGGAGGCGTCGTAGCCGAGGCTGTTAAGAATGTTTGTTGCCAATTCGGTCTTGACAGTCACGCCAGTCCAGCTGACGTTGGCGAAACGTACCTTGTTGGAAGCGAAAGCAGTGCTGCAAAACAGGCAGGCAGCGACCAGTAAAACGAATGTAGTTATACATTTCCGTTGCATCAGAATCGGCATAATTTTTCTCCTTTATTATGTAAGAATTGGTCGAATTGACCCGACCATTGTGTTAAACGCCGAACCAGTTGATCGGCTTCGGCTGGTGGTTTTGAAAAATATGTTTGACTTCGGTGTATTCCTCCAGCCCGATTCGGCCAAGCTCGCGGCCGAGACCTGATTGCTTGTAGCCGCCCCAGGGGGCCTGGGTGAAATAGACGTTGAAATCATTCACCCAGACAGTCCCGAACCGCAGGGCGCTGGACAGCCGGTGCATCCGCTCCGAATTTTTTGTCCAGAAACCTGCCGCCAAGCCATAAATTGTGCTATTGGCCCGACGAACCACTTCTTCTTCGCTTGCGAAGGTTTCCACTGTAATGACCGGTCCGAACACCTCTTCCTGAACAATACGCATGTCGTTGGTACACCCGGTGAACAGGGTCGGTAGATAGAAAAATCCAGACTGCAGGGAGGGGTCGTCTGGTTGTCCGCCCCCAAGTTCAAGCCGGGCGCCTTCAGCCTTGGCGATTCTGACATATTCCTCGACCTTGGCCCGGTGCGCAGCTGAAATCAGCGGCCCCATCTGGGTCCCTTCGACAAAAGCATCTCCCAGTCGGATTTTTGCCATCCTGGCCTTGAGTCTGGCTACAAAGGTGTCGTGAATCGATGCCTCGATCATCAGGCGACTGCCGGCGGAACAGATTTGTCCGGCATGAAAAAAAACACCATTGAGGGCATTGTCCACGGCGCAATCGAGATCGGCGTCGGCAAATATTATATTGGGGTTTTTTCCACCCAGTTCAAGGGCTATCTTTTTCACGTTGCCGCTAGCGGCCCGCATGATCACCTTGCCTGTCTCAATACCACCTGTAAAGGAGATCAAGTCAACGTCCGCACTTTCCGCAAGCTCTGCACCCACGCTTGCGCCAGGACCGAGAACGGTGTTGATTACCCCATCCGGGAAACCTGCCTCGATGGCCAGCTGAGTAATTTTGATTGTCGTAAGTGGCGTTATTTCACTCGGTTTCATTACAATGGTACAACCCGCGGCAAGAGCCGGCGCCATTTTCCAGGCAGCCTGTAACAAAGGATAGTTCCAGGGAGAGATTTGACCACAGACTCCAACAGGTTCACGCACCAGCAAACTCGTTGAGTTTGCTATCGGCGAGTCGATCACCTCACCGCCGTCCTTGTCGGCCAACCCTGCATAGTAGCGGAAGATACCAGCGATGTCGTCCATATCCCAGATGCTCTCTTCGACTGTTTTACCGGTATTGAGGCTTTCCAGTTCAGCAAGCAGTCGGCGATCCCGATCAATAAGTTCAGCAATCCGATAGAGCAGTACACCTCGGTCGACAGCGGGACGACCCGACCATACTCCGCTGTCAAAAGTCTGCCGCGCCGCCATGATTGCTGCCCGGGCATCTTCCCGCCCTCCTTCGGCAACCTCGGCGATGAGCTGCTGGTTGCAGGGGTTGATAATCTGGCGGGTATTCCCCGAGATGGCGTCGGTCCAGCTGCCACCGATAAACATTTTATGTCTTGGCGTGCCCATAAATTCTCCATTCTTTTGCTGTAACTTAATCGTTGTCTGCCTCAGGAACATGCTTATAATACCTGGCGGTTGCGGGAGCGGCCACGCAGTTGCCAAGGATCAGATCAGCAGCCTTTTCCGCCACCATCATTACCGGGGCGTAAATGTTGCCATTGGTAATAGCCGGAAAGACTGAGGCGTCGACCACCCGCAGGTTCTCTACTCCGTGCACCCTGAGGTCGGAATCGACCACGGCCATCTCGTCATAGCCCATCTTACAGGTGCAGCTTGGGTGGTAGGCGCTTTCTCCTTCGCGTGAAACAAAGTCGAGAATTTCTTCATCGGTCTGCGCCGCTGCCCCCGGTGACAGCTCTTCACCCCGCAGATTATCGAAGGCTGGCTGGGCAATAATATTTCGCGAACACTTAATGGCTTCCACCCACTCCCGCCGTTCCTGATCGGTGGACATGTAGTTGAAGAAGATTTCCGGGTAATCCGTGGCCTTGCTTGAGGTGATTTTAACGTGGCCACGCACATCAGTATTCATCGGACCAACGTGCAACTGAAAGCCATGTCCCTGGGCCGGTGCCGACCCGTCATAGCGGATGGCGATCGGTAAAAAATGGAATTGCAAATTGGGATAGGCGACTTTTTTGTTGCCGCGAATGAAACCGCCGGCTTCGAAATGATTGGTGGCCGCCGCTCCCTTGCGGTGAAACAGCCAATCAAAACCGATCTTCGGTTGATTCTGCCATTTGAGTGCCGGGTACATGCTGACAGGCTTGGTGCAGGCATACTGAACATACAGTTCAAGATGGTCCTGCAGATTCTCGCCTACCCCAGGAAGGTCGTGGACCATATCAATACCGAGACTTTTCAGGTGTTCGCCGTTACCAATACCGGAGAGTTGCAACAGTTGAGGAGAATTAATCGCCCCGCCACAGGAAATGATTTCGCC
>CBDTUM010000180.1:0-8252 GCA_965363495.1 uncultured Desulfopila sp. | reverse complement strand
CTTCTTTTGCCAGGCATAGCCGACTGGGAGCTACTGATTTGGATACCGTCGCCCAAGTTCGGGAATCTTTTATGAAATCAGTGGCATATCTCCGAGGCATCGGCTTCAAAAGAATCTCGCTAAAAACTGGCTCTTACGGAATGGAGGCCCTTGCCATGGCCATTCGATATTCTGCGGATGCCAAGCTTGATTTGCTGACCATTGACGGTTCTGGCGGCGGTACGGGTATGAGTCCATGGAATATGATGGAACATTGGGGGGTTCCATCCCTCGCCCTGCATGCCAAAGCTTATGACTACTGTAAGATTCTTGATGATAAAGGTATCAAGGTGCCGGATATCTCTTTTGCCGGCGGTTTTGCCCGTGAGGATCATATTTTTAAGGCTCTGGCTTTAGGCGCACCCTACACAAAACTTGTTTGCATGGGCCGTGCACCAATGATTCCCGGATACTTGGGCAGCAACATTGAAGGGACTTTTTACCCTGAGAGAAGGACGGAAATAAATGGAAATTGGGATCAGCTTCCGCAAACCGTCAAAAGCTTTGGGAAGTATCCGGAAGAAATTTTCTCAGCCTGGGAAGACGTCAAACAGAAAGTAGGTGCTGATGAAATGAAGAATATACCGTTTGGTGCAGTGGCTATAGCCGGCTATGTTGATAAGCTCTCGTGCGGGCTGCAGCAGTTGATGGCCGGTGTACGGAAATTCAAGTTATCAGAGATTACAAGGAATGAATTATTTAGTGCCAACCGTGAGACAGAAAGGGAAACCGGCATTCAGTTCATGACAGAAGCTCAAAGAGAATCGGCTGAGGCAATTCTCAAGGAATAATATCAGGTTACGATGTTTTTATATGGCACATCGAGAAACCGACTCGATGTGCCATATTTTCTTATTTTATTCTGTCAACTTCAGCCAGAGAAGTTCAGCATTTTGTTCTGAGATGTTGCTCCAGCTTCCCGGAATATCTTTCTGCAGATAAATGGTGTCACCTGGATTAATTTTGTATGATTGATTATCGACCGTCATCTTCAATTGGCCGGAAATGAGATAGCCCAACTCACTTCCTTTATGGGCGAAAAAATGACCCGCCAGTTTTTTCCCTGGTCGAATGCTTACTATCGTTGCCTCTACAGGTGCATCAATATCAGGCGGCAGCAACAATTCCGCCTGGGCGTTGTCTTTGACAATTTTGGCCAAGGATGTAGCTGATCGGCTGTCTACAGGGTAGACATAGACGTCTTGTTGAGCCCCATGTTCCTTAAAGAGCATGGCAACCTCCACAGAAAGACTCTCCGCGATACGAAACAGAGCGGGAATCGATGGATAGATGAGGTTCTTTTCCACCTGTGAGATTGTACTCGGGGTCACACCCGTTAGGCCTGCGAGCTCCTTTTGCGAAATCCCACGCATAAGCCGGACCGATTTTATTTTTGCTCCAAGATCAAATCTGGGCTTGAGCTGCTGCTGGCTCTCAAAAACTATATTCGAGCCTTCACAGAGATACTCATGATGCTCATTGAGAAATTCAGAGCTCCTCTTTTCTGCCTTGAGGATCTTGATCGTTGATTTTCCACGGCGTACCGAGAGATCAATGACGACCTGCGCTATCTTGTTGATGTTTGCTTTTAGCTTGTTGGAATGCGCACCTTTTTCGATAAGCCAGTAGGCGATGGTATCCAGCTCATAGAGTCGTGGGCAAGTCTTGCCATAAAAATCGATAACCTGATCTTCTCCACCCCAGAGCGACTGCATTCCTGTGAGACTATCGAGAATAAAATGAACGTCACCTGAGAGATTACTGTGTAGACCGTACATGGCCTCGCCGACATGGTCCGGGTTCGTCGGGTCGTTCACCTTGATAACCTTGTAGGGCCATAGCGCTCCATTTTTCTCATAGAACTTATTGAAAACCTCTGAGCGATGCCCCTTACCATTAGTAAAGCAATCGAGAATCGTCAAATTCTGGCTTTCCGCTTGCGAGCCAAGAAAAGAGACAACATTTTTGGGTGAACGATCAAACGTCACATAGATTAACGGTCTCTTCCGAGTCAGTGTTTCTTTAATAAAGTTCAGGCAGAATGCAGAAGAGAAGCTGCTGACATCTTCGTACCAGAGAACATTGTCACCGATATACAGATCTCCCATTAACCGGTCCAACTCAGGGATACCCGATGAAACACGTTTCTTTTTAGTGCTGGATACGGACATTTATCTCAATGTAGTTCCAATTGAAAGGGGTAGGAATTTCTCTAAAACAAGAGCATTAACCCAGCTTAAAAACGAAGATAACCACCATGAATATGCACCATATCTAGCAAATCGATTTAAGTAAATCAATGTATTTCCCCTAACTTCTGGTATTCCGCCTCTGGAAAAATATGGATCAGATGGTAATTCGCTGATATCAAAGATCACAAGGAAAATTGCTCTGACACATAGGATTAGGATCGGTAAGGTTAGTGGTTATCAAAATACAGCAACGCCTCAAAAATGGTGCGACTGATCTGTAGCATTAAGATAACCTTTACGAATGTCTTAATATCCTACCACGCCTCAATTTAAAACTCCTACTGTGTCTTGAAACCAGAAGTTGTCTCAAAAACCTAGCATCACTGGAAGGTGTTGTTGACCTTTATAGGACCCCAAATAGCCTGACATGAAGAACTCATTCCAAAATCCGAGATTTTTCCAGACCATCAACTGAGGCAAATACTCCATTATTTTCAACATCGGATGACTTGTAGTACTTTCGTATCAAGTGTTGATATTGGTAGTACCTAATGTTGACATTATCCCTGACCATCCAAATCCTCCTAACGTTTTTGCGGCACGTGGCGTATACTGCATTTAGAGTATTTAGGCCTGCAACCCAACAACAGAATGTGTGCATGAGCACTTGTAGGGTGTGCTGGCTTTCGTTTCTCTATCTCTCTTGTTTTCCCCTCTATTGCTTGAGAACAGGCAAGGCTCCGTCGACGTCCTCAAGCCACGCCACATCAATGTTGTCGAGCGTCAACAAAATGTTGGGAGGTGCTCAGAGCCAGCCATTGTCCTCAAAATGCGGTAGGGTGTGTGGTTGATCCGGAATGCCAGTCAGGTACACGACATGGTCGGTATGGTTGGCATATCCCTGGAATATGAACTCGTTCCAGTAGTAGCGGTTCAATCCGTATTTCATTAACTTCTCATACCCCGCGACTATCTCCGTTTTCTCCAGATTCTTGGCCAGAAAGGCCTGCCAGCTGGCATGGCTCCCGGTATTCTTAAAAAAAACACCCTCAGTTATGCCAATGACATATGGAATGGCAAAAACAACGGAATACCCCAAGCCCAATTCGGGAAATGGCTCCGGAAGTATTCGAGCAAACCATATTTCACCGGGAGTGCCGATATATCCGCTTGGGCAAATGCACTTTATCTGCACCTCTGTCACCAGTTCTCTTAACATGATCAACTCGCCTTCAACGCCTTCATGCAGATAAAGACCCATCCTCGATTTTTGCATGATCTTATAAAGGGTTATCAAATCTTGATTCGTTGAGAGCTTGCGACTCAACGCGATAACAATTTTCGCGAGTGACTCCTTGCCCGGACCAACCTCGAGATCTAAGGTAGCCCAACAGGAAAAATAGGAATCGGTCACCGGGCTTATTGGCGGAAATGCAGGCGTATACATGTCATATGCGTCCCGTATGGCCGACACCATTTTTACACACGCAGGCGCAATTGCATCAGTTGTTCGGCCAGAATATCCATCCTGTTATGCGCATAGACATATACCGCATGCAGAGGGTCAAGCTGCTTGAGCTCAGTGTCGGATTGGATATGCTCCTCTAATTCCTCGGCTATGCGATGCGCCTTTCTGATCTCATCAATATCAATGATTTTCCTTTCTAAAAGTCTGTCTATATCATTGATGATTCTTTTTCCCATAAGAGGCGATGATGAGATCTTTCCTTTTTTCTTCTGCTTTGTGAAATTGCCGTTCTTCATTATTTGATCTTACCCAATGCTACGCGTATTTTTCAGGACTTCTGTCTGAGTGCTACTTACAGAGAGAAGAACCGCCGAGTGAAGTCTGATATCAAGCCCTTTTTTCTTTATGGATCAATTTACTTTGAACAAGCTTTATTTCAAGATTGCAGCCAACCGCTCTAGCGTACTTATGGAGTGTGGAAATGGAAGGAGAATGTTTTTTCATTCCACCGCCAGATTCCAACCTGGCAACAGCAGGTGTTTTAGTCCCCATGCGCTCCGCGACTTCTGCTTGTGTTAGACCAGCTTCCATTCTAGCCTTGATCAGTTGGTCAAATAAGGAAAAATCATCTTCTTGTTTTGCGAATTCCTTTTGGACATCAGGGTTTCGCAACATTTTTTCTCGTAGATCTTTATGACTCAGCATTTTCCTTTACCTCCTTCAATCTCTGAAACGCTACTTTCAACTCTCTTGCGGGGATTTTCTGCGATTTCTTGATAAAGGTGTGTAGCATGACAATTTTATTGCCGACGAGGGTACAACAAAACACCCTACCAATTCCCTCTTTTGACTTTAACCGTAACTCAAACAGTCCATTGTCAATCGCCTTGGTATGAGGCATACCAAGGTTCGGGCCATACACCAACATGCGATCAGTCAAATGGATATACCTTGCTTGTATTCCTGCAGGCAGGTTCAAAAGATCTTGCTGTACCGCCTCGCTGTAGTAGAGGATTTCCCATTTCATTAACACATGTTAACATATATGTTAATATTGTCAAGATTGCAGAAGACATCACTATTGGATGGTGATGTGCCAATTCGACAGGTAACTGCATCGGACACCGGAACCGAGTATTAATTGGATTTGTAGTGGCAATCCTAAAGAACAGGACGGAATGTCAGCTTAACCTTCTTCCTGATCAGGTCGTACGTGATCATGCTTAAAAAGCATGCCCTAAAAGGAGCATTCTGGCACGCTTAAAGTTTCAAAATTATGCTCAGAGAACCGACTGCAAATGGAGCATCCAAAATTATTGGTGTTTCAAGAGTATACGTAATAAACAGATTAGCAAGCAATAGGTTGCTGCATTTTCATCCTCCACTGTCGACTGATACTTTCTGGTCATGCATTATGGATGGTCAGGTCTCATGCTGATTGTCAGATGTGGTCGAGTCTCACTGTGATGGGGTGTCAGGTCAGATCTCGATTTCTATGTTTTACTTATGGCTAAGTAAAAAACCCCATTCACGAAGCGCTCAAGATTTCTATCATTTCGTCGTACTACAGTACGTTGAAATGATAGAAATCTTGTACCCCAAGGGCACTTCCTGCGGGCGCACAACGAAGTAGATGAAGAATTTTTACGACGCTATGATTATTTGGTTTTCAGCAGCTCGTTATAAATCGCCGTCAGCTCGATGAACATGTTGTGGTCGCCACCCCGGTCTGGATGCAATTGCATAGCTTTTTTCCGGTAGAGACTATTGAGCTGTGCCCGGCTCATTTTCTTTAACTGCTCATAAGGGGTTGCAAATATTTCGCTGATCTTTTCAGCAGACGAGCCTGCTTGTCTTTCCGGCCAGCGGAAGGTACGATGACCAGCCATAAATGATTTGGCAAAATCATCAAGGAATGAACGATGGGTTGGTTTGTAATCAAAGAACATGAACAGGTAACGAGTCAGGTGGCGGTGCAGGGAATGGCTTATCTGCTCTTTCTGCCAGAACGAGGGGTCTTGATTTAAGCGGCACAGCTCCTGTTCAAAATGTTCGGCCATTTCATCAAAGGCCAGCGATTCGGGTAGCCAGGGGGCAAAGGATTGGTTAAAGTATTTCTGGAGATTAAAAATAGCGTAGACATATTGCAGGTACTTGCCAGGCTGCAGTGCTGTTTCTTCGGCGGCAAAATAAAATTCCCGCTCATCGCGACTCTGACCAAGAAGCGGACGACAGCTTTTTTCATGCAGCCGGGACAGGCGGCTCTGATCAACTGCCCCGTAACGGAGATAATAGAGGCGCCGACGATCAAACAGATGGACTTGCGCGGCAATTTTTTGTTTCTCAGTGTTGGTGAGCGGGCTTATCTTATATGTCCTGCGGTTTGTGAACAGGATGAGCCGTTTTTTTACTTCTTGCGGCAAAAAATCCCACAGCAGTTGCTCAAGCACCGCCTCGCCATCTTTTTCAGTATGGGTTGAGACAGCCTGCAGCAAATTGCTGTCAAACTCAACGATATGGTCTGCAAAAGGTTGAATGAACCGGCCGGGATTATCGCCGAGATCATATACTACCTTGAAATTAAAGGAATTGTCTTCCTCCTCGTAGGACGTGCGGATCTGGTAATTGGTTGCGGATACACTGTGAATTTTTGCCAAATACATATCTGCTCTCAGAAAGATGGATTTCTATCGATTCCAGCGGTGCGGCAATGATTGACTTTCTGCATTGTATTGAGAATAGTAGTAAGGCTCTTGTCGGCCTAGTATATACAGTGGGGCTTACCTGTCAGATGGTCAAACTGTTCCTCAGTAACTTATGCATTTTTTATGTTTTTTCGGCTCAATATGAAATTTCTCCCTTCCCAGCTGTTGTTTTTCTTTCAGAATAAATCCACCAGAAAAAACATGGTCCTGCTGACCAAGTTCATCGCTTTTATTTTTTCCATCATTGCTCTATACAGTATTTGCTTCCATTTGCTTATGGTCTATGAGGGCCGAGAATTCAGCTGGGTGACAGGTGTGTACTGGACCCTTACCGTCATGTCCACACTGGGGTTCGGGGATATCACGTTTTCCACTGATCTGGGATTGCTATTCACTCTTATGGTGCTTGCTTCCGGTGTCATCCTGCTGTTGATTATGCTGCCGTTCACCTTTATTCAGTTTTTTTATTCTCCCTGGCTGGAAGCGCAATCAAAGAGTCGCACCCCCCGTGAATTACCTGAAGGCACCTCCGGCCATATCATTATCACCAGCCTGGACCCGATAACGGAAAAGCTCGTTGCCAAGCTGAAAAGAAGGGAATTTGAGTATGTTCTCGTCGTAGCTGAGCTGCACCAGGCGGCGGAGCTCTACGATGCCGGGTACAAGGTCGTTGTCGGGGATCCCGAGGATCCTGAGACCTATCATCGTCTTCGTGTTGATAAAGCAGCCCTGGTTGTGGCAACAAGTGACGACATGATCAATACCTCTGTTGCCTTTACCGTCAGAGAAATTACCCGCACCGTGCCCATCGTTACCAGTGCCAATCATGAAAATTCTCTCGATATCCTCCAGTTTCCCGGCAATACCCACGTCTTTCAATTTGCCAGGATGCTCGGCCATGCCTTGGGCAAGAGAACGCTCGGGCTGGGAAGGCCGGTAAATTTTGTCAGTAACTTCGATAAGTTGCATATTGCCGAAATATCGGGGGTGCAGACTTCGCTTGGCGGTAAAAATCTGATGGATATCGGGATGCGGGAAAAGACCGGAGTGACGGTGGTCGGACTCTGGGAAAAAGGTAAGTTTCAGGTACCAAAACCCGAGACGGTGATCAGCGCGACGACTCTGCTGCTTCTGGCTGGAACTGAAAAGCAGCTCGATAGATTTGAAGACCTGTATGCCAATAGGAAAGGTTTGCATGCAGATGATGCTCCGGTGCTTATCCTTGGCGGCGGTCGTGTCGGACTCGCGGTCGCCGAAACATTGGAAGAGCACCAAATCAGCTACAGAATTGTCGAAAAACGGCCCAATCTGACCGCCGGCAAAGGGGAAAGATTTATAGAAGGGGATGCGGCGGATATTAAAGTCCTGCAACAAGCAGGAGTCATGGAGGCTAAGACCGTCATTCTTACCACCCACAATGATGCCATGAACATATATCTGGCATTTTACTGTCGTCAATTGCGCCCGGAAATTCAGATTATTAGTCGGGCGACCAATGAACGGAGCGTCGCAAAACTGCATATGGCTGGAGCTGATCTGGTTTTGTCGTATGCGTCAATGGGCGCAAACAGTATTATCAATATTCTGAAAAATGATGAGATTTCCATGTTTACCGAAGGATTGAACATTTTCCGGAGGCCAATGCCCGCCTCTTTGGTTGGCAAAAACCTGGTACAGAGTCATATCAGGCAAAAATCCGGCTGTTCAGTCATTGCCATCAAGTCAGCGGGGCATCTGATTGTCGGTCCTGATCCTTTAATTTCACTGAAAGATGGAGAAGAATTGATTCTTATCGGCACAACGGAAGCAGAACAGGAATTTCTTGAACGCTTTTGACAGGTATGCCTC
>CBDTUM010000179.1:0-8470 GCA_965363495.1 uncultured Desulfopila sp. | reverse complement strand
TCGTAATGAAGAAATAATGGTGAATAACACCGTATGTTAGAATGGCTGCTTATGCCCGAGGCATGGGTGGCGCTGGCCACTCTTCTTGCCCTGGAAATTGTTCTCGGTATAGATAATATCATTTTCATCACCATCCTGGTAGGCAGATTGCCGGAGGTGCAGCGGGATAAGGCCAGAAACTTGGGAATCATTTTTGCTATGGTCTCCCGACTTCTCCTGCTCTTTAGTCTCGCATGGATTATCGGCATGGTTGCGCCATGGTTCGTGCTGTTTGGCCAACAGTTTTCCGGCAGAGATCTGGTGCTTATTGGCGGTGGACTTTTTCTTTTGGCGAAAGCTACCCACGAGATTCATCACAGTCTGGAGGTTGTCGATGTCAACCAGAAAGCGTCAATCGGTTCTCGTACTTTCTTAGCTACTCTTGTGCAAATTACCCTTCTTGATATAGTTTTCTCACTGGACTCAGTCATTACCGCAGTCGGCCTGGCACAGCACGTTTCGATCATGGTTATTGCCATTGTCGGGTCGGTATTGGTTATGTTGTTTGCTGCCAAGCCCATAGGCATATTTGTCGATACCCATCCCACCATCAAAATATTGGCACTCTCTTTTCTCATGCTGATTGGTTTTACCCTGGTCGCCGAAGGCTTCGATATCCATGTGCCGAAAGGGTATGTCTACTTTGCTATGGCCTTTTCGGTGATGGTTGAAATGCTCAATATCCGGATTCACCGCAATAGAATTGGTGAGTCGGTCAAGTTGCACAAAAAGATAGAAGGTTGACAAGATAAATACATAATCACCACTTATTCGAGCCTTACTGGCCGGTCGTCAGGTTTTAACATTGTTACGGAAGAAGAGTGGAGCGATTTTTTTATGTCCTGCTCTTGCAAAGTTACCAGAGTATGATATCATATCATTTCGTATAAGTTGATCTGTTATAATATAATTTTACATGGAATGATAGTATGAGCATTGTATTAATTGGTGGAGAAAAGGGCGGCACCGGCAAGACCACTCTGGCAACGAACATGGCGAGCATGTTGGCCATGCAGGGCAAGGACGTCCTGCTGCTGGATACAGACCGTCAGGGTACGGCATCTTTTTGGGCAACTGTCAGGGAGGAGACCGAAGTCGAGCCAAGAATCGCCTGCGTGCAGAAATTCGGCAAGGGACTGGCCTCACAGGTACGCGATCTGGCCGATCGGTATGATGAAATCATTATCGATGCCGGGGGGCGGGACTCTATGGAGCTGCGTTATGCCCTTGGTGTCTGTGACCGGGCCTATATTCCGGTGCAACCGTACCAGTTTGATATCTGGACGCTTAGGCAGATGGACGAGCTGGTGGAAGTGGCTCAGGGATTAAATGACCAGCTGCAGGCCTTTATTGTTTTAAACAGAGTATCCACAAATCCCGTCGTTCGTGAGGATAAAGAGACCCTGGCTTTCTATAGAGAAGAGGGTTTTCAACATCTGGGCCTGGTGAGCTCGGTACTCCGTGACCGTATCGCATTTCGCAAGTCAGCGCGGGATGGATTGTCCGTCGTCGAGTGGAAACAGGATAAAAAGGCGACAGAGGAAATGAATCAATTTTTCAGAGAGGTGTATGGTGGTTGATAAAAAGAAAACGTCACTTCGTTCAACCCCGGCAATAAACAAAAATGCTGAACTGGATAGGTTTGCAGCTGGCGCCGGCAAGTACAGCGCAAAAAAAGAAGAAGTGTATCCCTGGGAAGAACCTCATGTGCGGGAAGATGTCTTGAAAAGTCTTCCTCTTAGGCTCTCCGAACCGCTTTACCTGAAGTTAAAATACATAGCTACTCATACGCCTTACAGTATGAATTCCTTTATATTAGAACGGATGACAGAGGAAATTGAGGAGGAGGTTACCAGACTCATCGGTTGAAACTAAAAAACGGCAAAGACAAGGAGTAAAGAAACCAGTTCACCTGGAAATCTGCACCCTGCTGGAATGGCTTGGGTCTTCGTGGGCGCCTCCATAACAGGTGTCTGAGCGTGCATGATAACCGGAATTCCTCATCATACTTGTTATCCGCAATAATTGGGATGGCGGTTCATCAACACTGGCAGCCGCGGCATACCAGCTGTCCGCCAACCTCTGTCAGCTTGGTCTGCATGACCATTTCCCCGCAAACCTCACAGGCAATTGACGGCTCCCGTGGCGCATGAGGGGGCAACTTCAGGTCTGTAATATGCTCGACATCGAAAAAAGCTTCGGGTCCACCGGAAAAGAAATCATTGCCTCGGGCTTCATATATTTTCTGATATTCCTGCTGCTCTGCGACAGTGGCCTTTTGTGCGGCGATTTTTTCCGCTAACGATTTTTCACGCTCCGGGATCTGAAAAATAGTTGGCTTTAAAAGCAAACGTACCCCCTGGCCTGAAGTTCTACTGCCAAAAGTAAAGGCCATTTTGCCATGATCGCGGTAAAAAAAATTGCCTTTGCCAAAGGTACAGCCGGTTAATACCTGGATAGCATCGCAGCAACATGCGTCTGTTTCGACAATAACGATGAGCTCTTCATCGACGGCGCGCATTTCTTCCAGCAGTTGCATGGCCAGTTTGGCCGCCTGGTAGCCAATGGTGACGCCCATGCAGGTATGGCCATGGAACTTGATGCAGGCTTGGTAATCTTCTTGTGCTTGAATTAATTCGGGAATATACATAACTCCTCCTGTACGCAAAGAACGTGCTGTAACTTTTGTAAGCGTTCACCAGCACTGAATCTGTTTGGTCATCGGCCATTAAACGTACCAATAGTACAGTTCAATGACCTCTTTCGCGCATCTCCGGCACTGGTGAATGCTTACAGTACGGAGGTTATTCAAGATTTGGCGGTTTTCCGGTGAACGGTTACTAACTTTTCACTCTCAATGTATGACACTGCGTGTGCCGGTGCGAGAAAAATATGCATTAAAGAGTGCATTGTAGTGGATAATATTTTCCATTAAAGAATGCTTGTTGATACAATATATGGATAACAAATCACAGAATGAAGTGAGCTTTATTCCTGATAAAATGTTACAAGATTGTCTCTTTTCTCATGGCAATGATTCGTGTTATCGATGAGAGTTCCATTATAGCCCCTGCCTGTCAAGAACCCACGATATTTTGTCCGTGGATGTGGCCACGATAGAGAAATGCAGGGGACCACCTGAAATTTTGTCGCTGCACCGCATTGCCTGTATTTATTTCGGCTTCGCTATTTGAAATTTGCCACTTGAGTACGTACTGTTACTAAGTGTTAATTGGTAGTACCTTCAACCCACCATTTGCTGAGAGCAACAATGTAGGATCAGGATCCCAATGTGCTCCTGTTATTAAGGAAAATTATGAAGAAAACTTTTAAACTGACGCATCCAAAAATTAAATACGCGAGACTTATAGAAGCTGTAAGGCGTGATGTAAAAAAGTATTTAAAAAGAGAACGGAATAAAGAACTCCCGGAAGGTGCCGATTTCTGGGACTTTGCTTGTAAATTTGGCGATGCTGAAGAAAATGCAACGAGTATTCACGTAGCGGAAATCAGTAAATGTATCGATCAGACTGAGCGGCAACAGCTGGAGTCGTTTTATCTGGAAATTCTGGCCAAACCTGGCTACAGAACAAAAAAGCCGAAACAAGAAGAATGAGTGAAATCCTGAGATTCCCCCGGGACATGTCCCTGGACTTTAATGAACTGCAGAGAGGATAACCAATGCCTGTCGTCAATTATCAACAGTACTGTCATATGCTTGATAACGCCAAACAGAATAAGTTTGCCTATCCGGCCATTAATATTTCATCAAGTGAGACTATCAATGCCGCACTGCTCGCTTTTAAAGAGGCGAAATCAGATGGTATCATTCAGGTTTCCACCGGTGGCGCGAAGTTCGCTTCGGGTTTGGGAATTGGCTCAATGGTCAAAGGTGCTGTCGGTCTTGCCGTTTACACCCATCTCATGGCGGCAGAGTATGAGGTAAATATTGCTTTGCATACCGATCACTGTCATCCCGAATATGTCGAAAGTTTTCTGCTGCCGCTGGTGGAAGAGACCAGGAAACGCCGCGCTGCCGGTGAGCCGAATCTTTTCAGCTCGCATATGTATGATGGCTCGGCTCTGCCGATGCAGGAGAATATCGCCCAGTCCAAACAGATTATGGCTGTCTGTGTTGCCAACGATATTATTTTAGAAATTGAAACAGGTGTAGTCGGTGGTGAGGAAGATGGCCATGACACCTCCGGTGTGGCGGCGGAAAAACTCTACACAACTCCGGAAGATATGGTCCTTGCAGCCAAAGAGATAGGCTCTATGGGGCGTTTTCTGCTGGCGGCGACTTTTGGCAATGTGCACGGTGTCTATAAACCGGGCAACGTTAAACTTACACCGTCCATTCTGCATGATGGGCAGATCGCAGTGACGAAAGCCCTGGGCGACGGTAAATCTCTCGACCTGGTTTTTCACGGCGGATCGGGCTCGGAATTGCAGGATATCCATGAATCTCTTCTGTACGGAGTTGTCAAAATGAATGTTGATACAGACACTCAGTACGCCTATTCGCGGCCCATCGTTGACCATATGCTGAAAAATTATGATGGGATGTTGAAAATAGAAGGCGAGGTGGGCAATAAAAAAGTCTACGATCCGCGAGCATATGGCAAGAAGGGGGAACGCAATATGGCCGATCGCATTATGCAGGCCTGCGATTCACTGCGATCCACCGGTACGTCTCTTGGTAAGAATATTTAAACCGTCGATACATATGGCAGGAACAGGGCGAATTCTGTATTTCTGTTCCTGCTGTACATGCCAAAAATATCGCTGAGTAACCGGAAAATTGAGTACACAGCCTCTTATCGGGCGAGTGCTTTGTCAGCTAATCTTTGTTAGTTATCATACGACCATCCTCAATGGGGAGGATACCTATTACTCAACGACAGGAGGAAGCAATGAAACTGGTTTACCGCATTTCGATCGCGATGATTGCACTCGCTCTGCTCGCTTCACCGGCTTTGGCTGCCGAAAAAGTACGCTGGAAACTCGCCATGTCATGGTCTTCGACCCTCACTCCCTTTGCCACAGCACCGCTTGAACTCGCCAAAATGGTCGAGGAAATGAGTGGCGGCAACTTTACCATTAAAGTGGATGGTGCGGAAAAGCATAAAGCTGCACTGGGAATTCTTGATATGACCAAGGGCGGGCAATACCAGATGGGTCACAGTGCTTCCTACTATTGGAAAGGCAAGGATGTTACGACGGTCTTTTTCTGTACTGTGCCATTCGGGATGAATGCCGATGAACAGAATGCCTGGTTTTATAAGGGCGGTGGTATGGAGTTGATGCAGAAGACCTATGATAAGTTTAATGTACTGTCTTTTCCGGGTGGGAATACCGGTGTACAGATGGGTGGTTGGTTTCGTAAAGAGATCAATTCACTGGACGACCTGAAAGGGTTGAAGATGCGTATTCCGGGACTGGCCGGAGAAGTTTTTGCTAAACTTGGCGTCAATGTCACTAATATCCCGCCTGGTGAACTCTATACCTCTCTTGATCGAGGCACCATTGATGCGCTTGAGTGGGTTGGTCCGGCCATGGATATTAAAATGGGCTTTCATAAGATTGCCCCGTTTTATTATACCGGCTGGCATGAGCCGGCAACCGAGTTGCAGTTTCTTATCAATAAAAAAGACTTTAACAAGCTGCCTCTGGAATATCAGGCCATGCTGATAACTGCCATGAAGGCGGTGACCGCCGACATGTTCATTGATAACTATGCCGGCAGTATCGATGCCTGGGCCCAGATGAAGACCGAGTATCCGAATATCCAGGTCAAGACCTTTCCTAAGGAAGTGCTCAAGGCCATGAAGAAGGCCTCCGACGAAATCAACGATGCAAATGCGGCAAAGGATCCGAGCTTTAAAGAAGTTCTCGAATCTCAGCGGGCGTATATGAAAAAGGCCAGGGCCTGGACCACTATCGGCGAATATAATTATATAACAACCTCACAGGAACTGGCAGAATGATTTGGTGAGTGGAATACTAATCACCCCTATCCCTGTTTCTTCCATGTGGCAGGAATTGGAAGCGGCAGGGATACTCTTTTATTGTACTTGGTTACCATGCTTGAAAAAATTGAGAAAATTATTGGCCGTATCGTCGATGGCGTTGGTTTTTTTCTAGCCGTTGTCATGCTTTTGCTGGTCTTAAACGTCGCCTTCGATGTGATGATGCGTTATCTCTTTCACGCAAGTTCCGTCGGTATGCAGGAAATGGAGTGGCATCTTTTTTCGGTTGTTATTCTTTTCGGCGTGGGCGTTGCCCTGCGACACGAAGCCCATGTCCGGGTTGATTTTCTGTACGATCGGATGAGCGTAAAGGCCAAATCGTTGATCAATATCGGCGGTACGGTGCTTTTTCTGATGCCGCTCAGCCTTCTTATTCTGTTTGGTTCGTTTGCTTTTGTCGGCGATTCCTACTCCATTCAGGAGATTTCCGAAGATCCAGGTGGCCTGCCGTACCGCTGGATTGTCAAGAGTATGATCCCGATAGCCTTCGGCTTTCTCCTTTTTAGTGCAGTCGGCTATGTATTGAAAAATATTCAGCTGATGAGGAGCGAAAAATGACCGGTATTATAATGTTTTTCGCGGCCCTGGTTCTTCTCAGTGTTGGCTATCCCGTGGCCTTTACCTTTGGTGCCGTGGCGCTTTTTTTTGGAGTGATCGCGGCCTATGTCGATCTGCTGCCCGATCCGGGTTTCGTCATGGTTGCTGAAGAATTTTTCAGCATGTTTTCCATGATGCCGTTTCGAATCTATTCCATCATGACCAACACCATCCTGATGGCTGTGCCGCTCTTCATTCTCATGGGCATTATCTTACAGAAATCGGAACTGGCGGAAAGGCTGCTTGAATCGATGGGCATTCTGTTTGGCAAAGTCCGTGGCGGTCTGGCTATTAGCACGGTGCTGGTAGGGACTCTGCTGGCAGCCTCAACCGGAGTGGTCGGGGCTTCCGTGGTGGCGATGGGTGTCATCTCTTTGCCGGTCATGCTGAAATACGGCTATTCGAAAAGACTTGCCACCGGCACCATCTGCGCGGCCGGAACTCTCGGGCAGATCATCCCGCCGTCAATCGTCCTGATCATCCTGGGGGATGTCTTTCAGCTGCCGGTGGGCGATCTGTTTAAGGCGGCTTTAATGCCTGGTCTGGTTCTGGTTGGTTGCTATATTACCTATATCGTCATTATCGCTTTTATAGATAAGAAAGTCGCTCCGGAGATTATTGTTCCGGAAGAGGAGAAAAAGGGGTCGGTTGGTCGCGCACTGTTGGCGATTTTGCCACCACTGGCTTTGATTGTCCTGGTTCTTGGGTCGATTTTCATTGGCATCGCTACCCCAACCGAATCTGCGGCAGTAGGTGCCCTGGGTTCGATGGTTCTCGCCGCCATGTATCGCAAGTTGAGCTGGCAGATTGTTTACGATTCGTCATTGCAGACCGTGCAGATCACCGCGATGGTGTTTGCTATTCTTATCGGGGCTACCGCTTTTTCCATGGTCTTTATATATACCGGCGCCGATCTTCTTGTCGAAGAATTTATGATGGGGCTGCCAGGCGAAAAATGGGGATTCCTCATCCTCTCCATGGGCGCTATCATGCTGCTCGGCTTCTTTATCGACTTTATAGAGATTTCCTATATCGTGGTGCCGATTCTGCTGCCGATATCGCATGCTATTGGTTTAAATCCAATGTGGTTTGCTATTTTGATCGCCATGAATTTGCAAACTTCTTTTCTGACTCCTCCTTTTGGTTTTTCGCTCTTTTACCTGAAAGGGGTCTGCCCGCCGGAGATTCGGACTGTTGATATTTACCGTGGAGTGGTGCCGTTTATTATCATTCAGGTAATGGTTCTGGCCTCCATTGTAATATTTCCGCACCTCTATGGTTTGTCCTGAGAGCTCATCGCATACGGATAGAGACCCCGCTCGCTGCTGTCATTTTCTTTCGAGCGAGGAATTTGGTTTTTTCCATTGTTTCCTTTATACTCTACAGATCCTGCCGGGTGATCGCCGTCAGACAGGATCTGTCTTTTTCAGCTCATTTTTTTCTTGCTCGTTTTCATCTTTTTAGCGAAGAGGCCAAAGAGTTGAAGTATTAATGGGCATCATAGGCGACGAGCCTGATGCAGAGCTTTTTCTCCAGATTTTGAATTTCAGCCAGCATGGTCTCATCAAGAGTGGATGCGGCTGGCGGGGTGTAGTAAGCCAAGAGCCTTTTGCCAAATTTTTTTTCCAGTTCAGTGATGGCATTGACATCTTTGTCGCTGAGATAATCAGCATATGTGTGATCGAAATTCATTTCCATCCTCCTTGGTAGCTGGTGAGTAAGTGGCTGTGCTGCAACAACCGATAAACGGTATGCAGCACGGGTTGCAGGTATTTGAAAGCCAGAAGATTAAGGAGTTACAGCAG
>CBDTUM010000178.1:0-8508 GCA_965363495.1 uncultured Desulfopila sp. | reverse complement strand
CCCGCAGCGCTGTTGGGCGGGATTAGTGATTCAGTGTACCAACGAAACCCGCGACGCTGTTGAGCGCGATTCGCAAAACAGACCTAAAAAACCAGTGAATACCCGGAACCAAAAAAACCGGGGAATAAACAATATTAAGCTCGTAGAATCGGGGAGGTAAAGTTATTAATAGAAGAGGAAAAGTTGGTCCGGTACAACGTGATGATAAAGCATTAATGAATGATGCTATCCGCTATCCCAACGTCAGACTTATAGCTGATGATGGAGCCCAGTTGGGTGTTGTTTCAACTGAAGAAGCACGAAACATAGCGTACGACGCAGGACTTGACCTGGTCGTCGTCTCGGAAAATGCCGATCCGCCGGTATGTCGAGTGATGAACTACGATAAATTCCGCTACGAGCAGAAGAAAAAGACCCAGGAAGCAAAGAAAAAACAAACCATTGTCGAAACAAAAGAGATTAAATTTCGGCCAAAAACCGATGAACATGATCTTAATTTTAAAATTAATCATGTTAAAAAATTTCTCGCTGCAAAAAATAAAGTGAAATTGACCATGCGGTTTCGCGGCCGGGAAATCGTCTACTGCGAAACAATCGGAGTAGAGGCCATGAAGAAGGTTGCTGCTGCCCTCGGAGAGGATGCGGTTATCCTTCAGGAACCTCGCATGGAAGGCCGCCAACTGGTAATGTTTGTCGGCCCCAAAGGATAAGTTTGTACCAAGAGTCGTGAAAAGCTCAAATTTATATAAAAATAAATGCTGTTGAGTGCTGTATATTTTCTCCAGCCGATACTTTTAAATTACCTTCAACAGCCAAAATATTGAGATGTAAAGGAGTAAGTCATGCCGAAGATGAAAACTAACAGAGGCGCAGCCAAGCGCTTCAAACTGACTGGATCAGGCAAAATCAAGCGCAATAAAGCATTTTCCAGTCACATACTGACCAAGAAATCAACCAAGCGTAAACGTGCCCTGCGTCAAGCCGATATCGTCGATTCCGCAAATTATAAAGGAATCAGGCGGATTTTACCTTATATGTAATCGATGAGGGTGCTATTCCAACGAATCGAAAACGCTTTTGTATTGACCGTATTAAGAACCTGCTAAAAATGTCGGCAGGAATAGAAGGAGTTAAGAGATGCCACGCGTAACACGAGGTTTTAAAGCCCGCAGAAGAAGAAATCGGGTGTTGAAGATTGCCAAAGGATTTAGAGGCGGTCGTTCACGTCTTTACAAGAGTGCAACGGAAGCTGTTGATCGTGCATTAGTCTATGCGTATCGCGACAGACGAACCAAGAAAAGAGATTTTCGTCGTCTTTGGATTGCCAGAATCAATGCTGGCGCACGGATGAACGACATGAGTTACAGCAAGTTGATGGGTGGTCTTAAAAAAGCCAACGTAGACCTTGATCGAAAGGTTCTTGCCAACTTGGCAATACTTGATGCAGGCGCTTTCACCAGAGTGGTACAGATAGCCAAAGAAGCAAACGCATAAGTAGTCTTTTTAAAAAACGTTTTTTCTGGCGTGCCTATAATTGGTTATTGCTTTCCATACCCAATTATAGGCACGTTGTTTCTTTCAGCACCTAACTTTTACATTCAACATGGAACAAGAGTTACAGAGCCTGGAAATTGAAGCCAGGCAAAGCCTACAAAGCCTCGACGATAAAAGTCTGCTGGAAGAGTTCCGCATCCGTTTTCTGGGACGCAAAGGAAAATTCAGCACCATTATGCGCCTGCTCGGTACCGTAGTAGCAGAAGATAGACCGCGAGTGGGACAGCTGGCCAACAGTATTAAGGCAGATATAGAAAAGCTGTTTGCGGAAAAGCAGCAGGCCCTCAATGCTTCACCGGAAGGTGCGAGGTCTCTTGCAGGACCTGATCTTACGTTACCTGGTCGCTACCCTGCCCCTGGAAAGCTGCATCCAATTAGCCAGGTAATGAATGAGACCTGTGCAATATTCGAAAGTCTTGGGTTTTCCGTGGCTGAAGGACCGGATGTCGAACTCGATTATTACAATTTTGAAGCGCTGAACATTCCCGCGCATCATCCTGCACGGGATATGCATGACACCTTCTATGTGAGTGATTCGGTTCTCCTGCGTACCCATACTTCACCGATGCAGGCCCGCATCATGGAAGTCCAGCAGCCGCCTCTCAGAGTTATCGCGCCAGGCAAAGTATATCGCTGCGACTCTGATATTACCCATACCCCGATGTTCCACCAAGTTGAAGGTTTTCTTGTCGATAAGAACGTCTCATTCGCCGATCTCAAGGGTGTTTTGACCGTCTTTACTCAGAAAATGTTTAACAAGGATTTGCCACTTCGCTTTCGTCCATCTTTTTTTCCGTTCACCGAACCCAGTGCCGAAGTTGATATTGCCTGTGTGATGTGCAATGGTGCCGGATGCAGGGTCTGTAAAAAGACTGGTTGGCTGGAAATTCTTGGATCCGGAATGATCGATCCGGAGGTCTTTAAAATGGTCGGATACGATCCTGAAGTGTACAGCGGATTTGCTTTCGGCCTTGGGATCGAGCGGATTGCCATGCTCAAGTATGGCATCGACGACATTCGCCTTTTTTACGAAAACGATCAACGTTTTCTTGCACAGTTTTAATATTTTAGAAATGGTTTTCCAGTTTTTGACAGGAAAACCATTTTGTGAAAGCCATTACCCGATTTACCGGGCATCGTCAGTCTCACTACAATCAACAATATTGCCATGAAGTTTACTCTTAACTGGTTGAAAAATTATATAGATATTCAGAGCCTCGCACCGGAAGAGCTTGCTGAACATCTTACCATGCTTGGCCTTGAGGTCGATTCACTTGCCCCGCTCTATCAGGAGCTTGCTGAGCTGAAAACCGGACTGGTTACATCGGCAGAAAAGCATCCTGATGCCGACAAGCTGACCCTCTGTCAGGTGCAGATAGGAGAGGCAGTGCATCAGATAGTCTGTGGTGCACCCAATGTACGCAAGGGATTGGCGGTTGTTGTAGCCCTACCCGGTACAGTCCTTCCAGGTGAATTTAAGATCAGCAAATCAAAAATCCGTGGGGTCGAATCCTTCGGCATGATCTGTTCAGAAAAAGAACTTGGTCTGAGCAATGAGCATGACGGAATTATGGAACTGCCACAGGGTACTGAGCATGGCCAATCTTTCATTAAGGCATTCGGCTTAGAGGATATCTTTGTTGAAGTTGACCTTACCCCCAACCGGCCTGATTGTGCCTCCGTGATCGGTATTGCCAGGGAAATTGCTGGAGTGGTGCGAAAACCGCTCTCTTTGCCGGTAAAAGATGCGATGATAACTCATCCAAGCAGTGATTTTGAGGTAAGAGTCGAAGCAAGTGAGCTCTGTCCCCGCTACGCTGCACGTCTTATTAAGGGAGTAAAAATTGGTCCGTCTCCCTGGTGGCTGAAAAAATGTCTTCTAAACGTTGGACTCAGACCGATCAACAACATTGTCGATATAACCAATTTTGTTATGCTCGAGTACGGTCAGCCGTTGCATGCCTTTGATTTTGATACCCTAGCCGGTAAAAAAATTGTGGTTCGTACACCGCGTGCAAACGAGATGACTTTTGCCACATTAGACGATGCTGGACGCCAACTCGACGCCGAAATGCTGATGATATGCGATGGTGAAAAACCTGTCGCGGTCGCAGGTGTCATGGGAGGACTTAACTCCGAAGTCACCGCAAAAACAACCAATATCCTTCTGGAAAGTGCGTGCTTCAATTCTGTCTCTATTCGTAAAACCGCCAGAAAACTGAATATGGCAACAGATGCGTCCTATCGCTTTGAGCGTGGTGTCGATCCTGATGGTACCATTAATGCGCTGAATCGTGCTGTGGAATTAATAGTTGCCTTGGCAAATGGTGAGGCTGCTGACGATGGAATTGATTGCTATCCCGGAAAAACTGAAATACCGTCCATCAACTTAAGTGTTTCCAGGACCAATGAACTGCTCGGAATTGATCTGAAAGCCGAAGAGATTATTGATCTCTTGGAGTCTATCGGCATCGGTTGCCATGTCGTCAATAGTGATAAACTTACAATTACTCCTCCCTCCTTTCGAATCGATATCGAAAGAGAGGCAGACTTGGTGGAAGAGATCGCCCGTCTGTACGGCTACAATAATATCCCGGCAACTCTCCCTCATGTACGGCTCAGCTATCCTGAGCAGGACATCAATCGGGCAAAACGATTGGCACTTGCCGAACGCCTTACCTCCATCGGTTACAATGAGGCAATCAACTACAGTTTCATATCGGAAAAACATGCAGAGATGCTGAATATTGCTGCAAACGATGAGCGTTTTACTCCGGTAAGACTGCTCAATCCGCTCAGTGAAGAGCAGTCGGTCCTGCGCACCATGCTGTTACCCGGTCTGCTTGAGAACGTAAAAAGAAACATCAATCGTCAGAAAACTGCTATTAAGATGTTTGAGATCGGCAAGGTCTTTACCCCTGCCGGGAATAATGTCCAGCCAAGAGAAGAAATGCAGCTTTCTGGGGTCCTTTCCGGTAACCGGCATGGAGAGAACTCACCACTACATTTCAAACAGGAACCAGTTGATATCTTTGATGCCAAAGGTGGCGTGGAATTTATTTTCAATGAGATGGGTCTTGGACGTATCGGGGAACAGGGAGCAGTACGCTTTGCTCTCCCGGAAAATGGCCATGAACCCTTTGCTGAAAAAGATTATACTCTTGATATACTCTTTGGCTCGCAGAAGCTCGGATCACTTGGTAAGATCAAAAGCGAGGTACTTCGACGTTTCTCAATTAAACATGATGTATTCTATTTTGACCTTTTATATGACAAAATTTGTCAACTCGAAACCACCGGTAAACATTTTTCAACTTTACCGGTATACCCATCGGTAAAAAGAGATATTGCCCTTGTCGTTTCAGAAAACATTTCGGCTGGTGAGCTTTTAGCCAAGGTGAGAAATAGTCGAGATAAACTCATCGAAAGTTGTGAAATATTCGATGTGTTTCAAGGAGCAAAGATACCTGAAGGATATAAAAGTGTTGCTCTCACCATTACCTATAGATCAGAAACAAAAACGCTAACGGAAAAAAATGTGGAAAAATCCCATTCCAAAATAGTACGTTTGCTTAGTGATGAATTTGAAGGGAGTTTCCGCCATGCATGACAACAACATTCATAACCTTACCAGAAAAGAACTGACTGAGACCTTAGCCAATCAGCTAGGCTACTCGCAAAGCAACTGCGCCGAGATTGTCGACAGCTTTCTAGACACGATGAAGGAATCGATGCTGTCCGGTGAATCGATAAAGCTGGTCCATTTCGGCACCTTCACTGTACGTGACAAATCTCCAAGGAAGGGCCGAAATCCAAGAACAGGTGAAACCATCACCATCAAGAAGCGCCAGGCCGTAAGTTTTCGGCCCAGCAAGAAGCTCAGGGAGCAGGTTAATAGCTAGTAATTATTTCTGACCCCTGAGATATAGTAGAGGTAAGGCTGGCATGATAAAAACAACAATACCAGATAAGCTCTATTTTAAGATCGGCGAAGTAGCCAAAATGGCCGATGTACCAACGCACGTCCTGCGCTATTGGGAGTCAGAATTTCCCGGAATCAGTCCTAAAAGGGCTCACTCCAAACAACGACTCTATAGGAGACAGGATGTTGAGCTGATACTCGACATTAAAATACTCCTGCACGAGCAGGGATATACTATTGCTGGAGCCAAAAAATTACTAGAAAGTGGCCAAAAACCACTCAAGATAGTAACAGACTCTCAACCTGGTATCGCTCAGGTTTCGAATACACTGCATGCTATCAAACAGGAATTGAAAGAACTGCAAGATCTGCTCACCAATAAAAAAGAGAGTTAATACTACCTGATACAGTTGACAGCAATTCCAACAAATGGTAGATAGACAGCACGTGTCGGGATGTAGCGCAGTTTGGTAGCGCACTTGTCTGGGGGACAAGGGGTCGGAGGTTCAAATCCTCTCATCCCGACCAATAAATTTAAGGACTTAGAGCTTATGGCTTTAAGTCCTTTTTTTATTTAGCAGCAGATTGATGTCGGACGTGCTGGCTAAGCTGGAAGAGGCTAAATGCTTTAACACAGCTGAAAAGGTCATGACTATTCTGCTCGATTGCAATCCTAAAATTGGCGCTCATTGCGAGAAATCAACCATTATCAGCCAGAAAACAAAAAAACTTGGCTGAGAGGTTCGCTGTTGTTATTGCTCGTTCTCTTGTGCTGCAACATCAACCATCACAGACAGCATATGTCCCCCGCCACCCATAACTACCCCTTTAACCGGAGCGACATCACCGTAATCGCGTCCCCAGGCAACGGTAATATAGCTTTCATTAACAATTAAATTATTGGTAGGATCCAGGTCGACCCAGCCAAAATCGGGCACAAAAACAGAAATCCAGGCATGGGATGCATCTGCGCCGACTAATTTTGGTTTTCCGGGCGGTGGAACCGTCTCCATATACCCGCTTACGTAGCGTGCAGCAAGGCCAAGACCTCGCAGGCAGCTAATGGCAAGATGGGCGAAGTCCTGGCAAACACCCTTTCTATGAGTCAATACCTGTTCGACCGTCGTATCAACAGTACTCGCATTCTTGTCGTATGCAAATTCCGTAAAAATACGCCGAACCAAATCAGTGGCACCGCTCAGCACAGGCATCCCCGGGGGAAAAGAGAGTCTAGCGTAAGCCGTTGCCGTAGCATTGATGGTGACCAGCGGGCTGGCAAAGACAAACTGCGACGCCTCAAGTTCAATCGATTGTCTACGTTCAGCCAACCGCTGCGCCACTATTTCATAAGGGACAGTTGCGTCCGGTACCGGAATGACCGGACGTGACGTTCTGACGATGCTGGTGGCAGACATTGCCAATTCATTGTGCGGATGCTGCACCATAAACACGTGAACCGTATTGCCGAAATAATCGGTTCGACCATGCAGATATTGGGGTTTGGGAACTATCGACAGTTGACACTCAATAACCTCTTGGGACGGTGTCGGCCGAGGATGCAGTAAAAGTTCATTCTGAGAAAGAGAAGCTGGTGCAGAATACTTATAACTGGTGTTATGAATAATGCGGTATTTCATTCTACACGCTCACCTGAGATCATTGTGTAATGTGGTGTTGCCGGGACACGACTGAGATAATGTCCACTGATTTCTTGGGCGAACTCTTTTAAAAGAGCTTCCATGGAAGTAAGAAATGTTGCCAGCATTTCATTTTGAGGTTTCTTTTCACCACACTCTATTCCTGTCATATCGAGCAGCCGAACAGTCGTAAGCATTTCCAAGGCAATCCGCTCCTCGGCACAGGAGAATCGCCTCTCACTCTGCTGAGGCAGGTGTTCAACATGACTCGCAAGCTGGCTGAACTGGAAAGCCAAAGACTTCGGATTGCTTTCATCAGCCAGCAGAAGGTCCAGTACCGGCGCCAATTGAAATGTGGATTTGTATCTGGCCCGATATGTCATAAGACTATCAGACACTTCCAGCAGAGATTGCAAGGTATTCCTGGTGTTACTACAAACCTCAGGAAGACCGATTCGGATAAGAATTGCCTGATTCAAAGCCCGCTCGACCCTGCGGCCCATGTCCATGAAGCGCCAGCCCAAGCCTCGAGTCATGCTTTCCATGGCCAGTCCGCTAAAAGCGCTCAGGGTGAATAAGGTTTTATCTAAAAGCTCTAAAGGGTCACTGAATGGATTATCAGCAAATTCCTCCAATCGGTTGATTGCCCGAGAAGAGTCGCTAGAAAGTCGATCCCGCACATTCCGCGTTGTTTCCTGCACACGCCGCAAAATGAACACAACACTTTCCGGCCGATCCTTTCGATACAGTGCATCACGGAGATAGTGCGCCAACTCCCCGTAAAAGAGATGCTCACTCTCTGTCGTAGAATTCTTAGGGATGATGTTTTTTGTCCGAAGAATGTTGAGCAAAAACGGCAACTCTGGAATTTCCTCGAGTCTATCTTCACCTGATAATCTGAGATATACTGCGCGCAACAGGCGTATCAGCCCTTCGGCACGCTCAAGATAACGTCCCAACCAGAGTAAGTTGTCGGCTACCCTGCTGGGGAGATCATTACTGCGTCTGAATTCGGCGACGGTATGGAATCCATCCATCATGGAAAAAGGTTCGACCGGTTTATCCGACAACACCCAGATGTCCTTACTCTGCTGTTGTTCCGGAGAACCTTCTTTGAGTGTTTCACTATCGCCTGCGGTAATTGCCAGACCTCCGGGCATAACAGAGAACCCCTGCTCCGTTGCGCAGGCAAAAACCCGGACAACGTTGTAGCACTGACTGACACCCCTGAGATCCCATGCTGGAGCCAAAGAGGGAGTAACGGGAGCGGAAACCATATACCCAGATGGATTTGTTGTTATTTCTTCGATAAGATCAACAGTTTGATCGACGACTGCTGATCTATCCATAGCCGGCCCCACGGTCAACTGGTGTAAATGGGCCATGGCGTGATAG
>CBDTUM010000177.1:0-8530 GCA_965363495.1 uncultured Desulfopila sp. | reverse complement strand
GTAAAAACTCTTCATCTTCTTCGTTGTTGCAAATTTCACTATCATTACGACGTACTTTAGTACGCCGAAATAATAGTAAAATTCACACGCCTCGAATATGAAGCTTTTTACTTAACCATCTTGAAATTGAACTTTTTACGAGTTTATCAGTATTTAATAGGAACACAAAGATTTGTATTGTTAGGAACAATTGAGTTTACAGAAATGAATTAAAGAAATATCCTATTTATAGCAAGTTGCTTGATAGAGAATGGTTTAAATAGAGGAGGATGGAATGAGAAAAATTTTACTCGCATCTGTTATAGTTGGATTTGGCTTGGCGGCATCTTTTGCATGCGCTGGCAATAAAAGTGATGTCAAGGACAACCGCAGCAGCAAGAATATCGATGTCGAGGTCGTGAATGCGCTAAAGGAAGGAATTCACCCTGATGTCATTGTTGAACACGGTCTTGCCATTAAAGATGTAGATCCGCAGAATCTTGTCAAGGCCCTCTATAGCGCCGGTGTCAATGAGCAGGATGTTTACAAAGCCGCCAAAAACGCCAAAATTCCAGAGAAGACAGTCACGGCCGGCTATAACAAGAGTGTTCAGGAACGTAACGACCGGTTTAGCGACAGTCGTAAGTCGAACAACCAGTTTAGCGACAATCGCAAGTCGAACGACCGGTATAGCGACAATCGTAAGTCAAACGACCGATTTAGCGACAATCGTAAGTCGAACGACCGGTTTAGCGACAATCGTAAGTCGAACAACCGGTTTGCCGATAGTCGTAAGTCGAACGACCGGTATAGCGACAGTCGTAAGTCGAACAATCGGTTTGCCGATGGCCACCGCAATTTTCCTGGAAATCATGGGGGAGGATATGGTTATGGGCCTCATGATCCGCCGCCTGACCGGCCTAACTGCAGCCCATCAGGGTTTGCCCACCACTGGCAAAAAAAATCAAGATATGGCCACTGGCAAGAAAATTCAGGTTATGCCCACTGGCCAAAAGAAGCAGAATATGCTTACTCGAATAAAAGATAGAGCTCCCGAGAAGAGAAAACATGTGGGAGAAGAACCGTATCGCACTGTGTATAACAGTAATTCTGTTAGCTCTTTCTGTTGGTTCGAGTTGTGCCGCCGGTCAGCATGAAATTGCCGTAAATGACGTGCCGGGCGTTGCTGCAAACCCTCCTGTTGCCGGTATTCATGCACTGCAGGATATGCCGATTGCACAGGGGGGCTCGGGAAACGTCTCCGCGTCGCCCGAGGGGAGTGGCGTGGCGAAGGATGATCTTTTTGGCCTGGAAGGCGGCAACTTTCATCCGTATATCAACCTTGAAGGTGCATTTACCGATAACCTGTTCAACGTCGATACCAATACAACCAGTAACTTCCTGACGACGGTCTCTCCCGGTATCTGGTTTACCCTGCCTCGTAAGAAAGTCATCCCCGTTACCATCACGCCACATAATACCGCACCGGGTGGTCTGGTATTGCAAGTTGGAGATTATCGTGACCCGGACAAGTTTCAGCTCTTTGCCCTGGCGGGTAGCGATCTGTTGTTTTATTCTGAAGATTCCGATTTGAATACTGCTGATGTTGACCTTGAGGGGCTGGGACGCTACAACATGCCCGTCGGCCTTTCGCTGCAGATTCTGGATAGATATTCCCTTGGCCATGATGCGTTTGGTCGCGATAGCGCCACGCTTACAAATCAGCGTGAGTTCAGCAGCAATCTGGCGATGACAACCGCAGATTGGGATGTTACCGAAAAGGTTCGTTTTAAGGCTGATTATTCCAATTTTTTTCTGAAGTATTATGAGTCTATAAACAATACATTAGACAGGCAGGACAATTCGATCGATCTCTATGGCATTTATAATTACAGCGTCAAGACCTCGCTCTTTCTTGAATATCGCTATACGGATGTAGAATACGATACCGCCACTGAGACGAATAATACGCAAAACTATTATTATGGTGGTGTGCGCTGGAATACCACGGATAAAGTTGCCCTGTTGTTCAAGGCGGGCCTTCAGCAAAAAGATTTTGATAATTCGGCTCCGAGCTATAAAAATACAGATAACCTGGCGCTGGATATGCAGCTATTGTATCATTTTACCGTCAAGACGGACGCCATTCTGGAGATGTACCGATTGAATGAGGAATCAGACAGTATCTATGCTTCCGAAAAGCAAGTCCTGGGTTTACGGTTCGGATATACCCAGAGAGCCACCGACAAGATAACCGGCAAATTAGCTTTGAGTTACGAAAATGCCGATTATACTCCGCTGGCTGGTGAAGCGGGCAGAAGTGACGATATTTTTGCAATAAGGCCGTCTGTTGAATACGTTTTCAAGGAATGGCTGATGGGGGAACTGGCATATAGCTATGAAACTGATAGTTCCTCGGATGACCAATATGACTATGATGCCAATACTGTTATATTGAGTTTGAACTTTGCTCTCTAACTGCGTTTCTTTGCTAAGGAAGCGTTGCTCCTCTCCGAATCTGGATGTATATTCGGAGAGGTTTTTTTACTTAGCCATCGTGAAATTACGAGTTTGCTGGTTCCCCTGCGGCGCATGGGAACCAGGCGATAGTGGGTCTCAGGCTCTTCTGGTTCCCATGCGGCGCATAGGAACGAGGTGGTAGTGGGTCTCAGACTCTTCTGGTTCCCATGCGCTGCATGGGAACCAGTGGATTGTGAAAATTGGATTAATGTATCTTTTTTCTGGAGTTTTTCCGTTGTGAGAGCATTTTATGTCGGCAGTTTATTTTTGTTTTTTTGTCTCTGTCATGCAACTCTATGGGCCGAGGACTACCTTGTCGGGGGTGGCGACGTACTTGCCATCAGTGTCTATGATAATGAGGATCTCACCACGAAAGTCAGGGTGTCGTCGGCGGGCACGATTGTAATGCCGCTGCTTGGCCAGATCAAGGTGCAGGGGGAGACGGTAAATGGTATTACCGATAAGATAACCCGCTTGCTGGCCGACGGGTATCTCGTCAACCCGCAGGTCAACATCTTTGTCGAAGAATATCGCAGTAAGAAAGTGGTGGTCCTTGGTAATGTGCGTATCCCCGGACTTATTGAGCTGAGCGGGCCGACAAACTTTCTGGAGTTGGTCTCTAAAGCCGGTGGGCTCGAAAGGGATGCCGGTGATACGGCGACCATCCAGCACAAAAAAAACAATGCCGAGGGGGCCGATGTCATAGTTATTGACCTGCTGGCCCTTATTGAAAAAGGGGATTTGTCCCAGAATGTGCAAATTATAGATGGGGATACGGTATTTATCTCGAAGGCCGGAATGTGTTTTATAACCGGACAGGTGGAAAGAGCCGGCACGTATGCCTGTGGCACCGGAACGACGGTTCTACGGCTTGTGGCACTGGCAGGCGGGTTCAACGGCAAAGCTTCGAAAACAAGCATCAGTATAGTGCGGATTGTTAATAACGAAAAGACTGTGTTTAAGGATGTTGATTTGTACACAGCTCTGCAGGAAAATGATGTGGTTGTCGTTCCGGAAAGTTTCTTCTAATTCTCGTTCCCATGCAGCGCATGGGAACGAGGTTCGAGGTTGATGCAGCGCATGGGAACGAGGTTCGAGGTTGATGCAGTGCATGGGGACGAGCTTAGGTTCTTCTGGTTTGCTGGTTCCCATGCGCTGCATGGGAACGAGGTTGAGCAGTATAGTGCGGATTGTTAATCTTCTGGTGCCCATGCAGCGCATGGGCACCAGGTTCGAGGTTCGAGGTTGATGCGGCGCATGGGAATGAGATGGTATTACGTTTCCGGCTTTCTGGTGCCCATGCGCTGCATGGGCACCAGAAAGGTGGCAATTTACTAGCAAGCAAGAATATATAAATACAAGCAATGCAATCGACATATAAAGATCACGGCCCCGAGGAGTTTGAGGAACAGGAAATCCATTTGCGCGATTATCTGCGCATCTTAAGTAAACGGAGATATTTTATTTTCACCGTATTTGCCATTGTTTTTTTGGCAACAACTGTGAAGACGTTTACTACAACTCCGATATATACCGCCGCATCGATGGTGCTCATTGAAAGAAATTACGGCAGCAAGGGGCTTGACGATCAATATAGATTTGACCCCGATTTTCTTGATACCCAGTCGGAAATCATCAAGAGCGCGAATGTGGCCAGGAAAGTGGTTGAGAATTTGCAACTGGCCAGCCGGTACCGGCATTATTTTATCAAGGTGGACGGGGATGCTACTGTTTTAAGTGTTGGCAAAAAGTTTCTGACAGCGCTCATCAAGCCGGTCATTAATCTTTTAAAGAACAGTCCGGATGAAAATAATAAACCCTCGGGCGAGATGGCAATTCCCGGAGGTGAACCAAAGAGTGCTGAGGATATCATCGCAGAAATAATTCGCGATGGTTTAGCTGTGACACCCCTTAAGAATACCAAGATTGTCAGCATTTCATACAGTGACAGGGACCCGGCGATGGCCAAACTGGTCGCCGATGCAATTGTTACCGCCTATATGGATGAGATGCTGGAGATAAAACTGAGTTCCTCCAGTTATTCCGTCAAATGGATGACCGATAAGGCCCAGGTAGAGCGTGAAAAGCTTGAGTTTTCTGAACGTGAACTGCAAAGTTTCATGCGGGAAAATGATCTGGTGACCGTAGAAGACAAACTCACTGTTCTCCCCCAGAAACTGAGCGAGTTCGGCAGCCAGATTTCCAAGGCCGAGGCCCAGAAAAAAGAGCTTCAGGATCAGCTGAGTCAAATTCAGTCTGCCGGGAAGGATCTTGATAAACTCGAGAGTATTCCAATCCTGGCCTCAAGTGAAGTATTAAAATCGATCAGGGAACGTATCTACACGGCCAATCAGGCCTTACAGGAACTCTCCAAAAAATATGGTCCTAAACATCCGATGATGATCAGGGTGAATGGCGAGTTGCGCATTCTCAATGATGAGAAACGGCATGAAATTGATCGTATCCTGTCCTCAATAACCAATTCCTATGACCTCGCCGCGTCGAAAGAGAAAAGCATGAAGGAGCTCCTTGTCGAAACCAAGGGGGAGATGCTGAACTCGAACGAAAAGTATATGCAATTTCAGATCATGAAACGGGAGGTCGACAGCAATCGGGTCATGTACGAAACCCTTCAGGCCGGCATCAAGCAGGAGGGGGTTACCGAACAGTCACAAAGCGTCAATATCTGGGTCATGAAAAAGGCTGGATTACCTGAGTTTCCGGCCAAGCCGAATAAAAAGAGGAACTTGTTGCTCGGCATGATACTTGGGCTTTTTGGCGGAGTAGGTCTCGCATTTTTCATCGAATATCTCGACAATACCGTAAAGGAAGCCCAGGATCTCGAAGACAAGTTTGGCTTGACGGTACTTGGCTCGATTGAGGAGATGCGCGACAAGAACATGACCATTGAATCCATTCTTACCAAGAAACCGCTCTCGCCGGTTGCTGAGAGTTATCGCCTTATTCGTTCCGGTCTGCTGCTTTCCTCTGCCGAGCGGCCACCGAAGACCATGCTGGTTACCAGCATGAACGCCCAGGAAGGCAAAACAGCAACGACGGCAAATATTGCCCGTATCCTGGCCCAGGGCGGCAGCCGTGTGCTGATCGTTGATTGTGATCTGCGTCGACCGCGGATGCATGACATTTTTGGGGTAAAGAGTGCGATTGGGTTAAGCTCGTTCCTTTCCGGTTCCACGGACCAGGATATTGTGCAGAAGGTTCTGGAGGAGAATATCTTTTTTATACCAGCCGGGCCAATTCCCCCAGCTCCTGCAGAATTACTTGGTTCTACAAAAATGAAACGGTTGCTTAAAGAATTATCTGAAAAATACGATTTCATCCTGCTGGACTCCCCGCCGGTGCAGAGTGTAACCGACAGTCTGGTGCTTAGCCAGCATGTCGACGGGACAATTATTGTGGTGCGCGCGGGAAAAACCACCTACGAGGACATGGAAAGCGGTATGAAGAAGATGCATGACGTGCAGACACACTTTCTGGGCTTCGTCCTGAACGGCATGAAAAAACAGGATATGGGCAAATATTATTATGGGTACAGCAACTATTATGCAAAGGAAGAGGGCTGAGGAGAAAGGGTGCTCGTTCCCATGCGCCGCATGGGAACAAGTTAAAACTTTATGAAGGTTTCTTACACACTCTATCTCGTTGCCCTCATCTTCGCTCCTCTTGCCTTCGGGACGGTTGAGTTATGGTCGCTCACCACGATTGAAGTCTTGACTGCCGTTGCTGCTGTGCTCTTCTTTTTAGCTGTTTTTTTTCAGCGTAAGACTTTATTTTCTCTTCCCGGTAGTGTTCCGCTTCTTCTTCTGCTGCTCTTTATCCTGCTGCAGCTTATCCCCCTGCCTGTATCTTTTGTCCGGTTTCTCTCACCATCTGCCTACGACGCATATGCTCCCGTTCTTTCCATGAATGGGAGTGAATGGATTCCGCTTACCATCAATCAGAAGGCAACAATGCAGGAGTTCTTTCGCATCTCCTGCTATAGCCTTTTCTACATACTTACCATCCAGCTGTTGAGCATCAACGTTCATTTCAAAAAAACGGTGTTTGTCGTCACCGGCCTGGCAGCTGGCATAGCCTTGCTGGCAATCATTCAGCAGGTTGGTTCGCCGGACAAGATATACTGGTTTCGAAGTGTGCCGGAAAATGCCTCACCTTTCGGCCCTTGGATTAACCCGAATCAGTTTGCCGGCTTTATGGAGATGATGAGCCCCCTTGCGCTTGGCCTTTTTCTCTTTTACCGGCCGAGGGTGCGTTCGGATGAGACGCTGAGGGCGAAAGTTGTTACCTTTTTTACCATGCCGGGCAGCAACCTCTACCTGTTTCTAGGATTTGCGGTTTCTCTCATGGCCTTGTCGGTGTTTGTCAGTCTTTGCCGGGGTGGCATCCTGACCATTACCCTGTCTGTTTTTGTGTTCATGTTGCTGTATAATATGAAAAAAACCAAGCGTGGTCGAGTGGCGGTTCTGGCCATTGTCGGTTGCGTGGTTATGGCGGTTTCCTGGTTTGGCTGGGCTGCAGTTATTGCCGAATTTAACCACGGTATTACTCGCTCGGGTGATATCGTTGATGGACGTTTTGATATCTGGAAAGATTCGTTGCGAATCTTTCGATCATTTTTCCTTTTCGGCAGCGGTTTTGGGACGTATGTGGATATCTTTCCTTCATTCAGGAGTTTTCCGGGATACGACATAGTCGATCATGCGCACAACGATTATCTGGAGCTGCTGACGGATGGCGGCATCGTCGGTTTTGGTCTTGCCGCCTGGTTTGTCCTTGCGGTTCTGAGACACGGATGGCGGATGATTCGTGTCAGGAATGATCAATATGCCGTTCTGCTGGGGATCGGTGTTTTAACCGGAATTATTGCCATGCTGATGCATAGTGTTACCGATTTCAATATGCATAATGGTGCAGATGGCCTGTATTTCTTCTTTTTCTGTGGTCTGCTGGTAGCAGTTGTCAATATCCGCTTTATGTATTGCGATACCACAACCCTGTTAAAAGAACAGAGTCGTCGGCGAAACATCAGCTATGTGGCAGGCGCTCTGTCCCTGGCAGTTGTGACGGTAGTCATGCAGTTTGGAGCCCTGCGCGCCGAGACAGTCTATGGCCGGGTTGAGGATATCTATGTTAGCCGATACCTCAGAGCTGGCCTTCTGCAAGAGCTTATACAAGGGGTGACTGCGGCAAAAAGGTTTGACCCTTTTGAATATCTCTATGATTTTAAATTGGGTACCATTGATTGGTTTTTGGATAACCGTGAGAAGGCGTTCAACCATTTTTTACTGGCCGCTCGCCGTAATCCGATGAATGGAGCAACCCTGCAAAGCATGGGAATGCTGGTCGATGATGAACAAACGGCTCAACTACTGCTTGAAAAGGGATACCAACGGGGTCTGGATGACGATGAACTCGCCGCGACCTATGCGGAATATCTCTTACAAGAGGGACAGCGTGAGAAGGCTGTTGAGGTATTTGCCAAAAGGTTACAGAAGAATCCTTCACTTCTGAACAAGTGGGCGCCCCTGCTTGAGGATTTGTCGCTTAGTCGTAATGAAATTGCCATAGCCTTGTCGCACTCGGTGGATGGCTTGATAACTTATGGCGCATTTTTGGAGAAGAAGAATAATTTCCTTGAGGCTGAGTATTATTTCAGCACTGCACTCACGAATATTACAGACGAGGAACAGGTCAAACCGTATTGGTTTCAACGTCTTATTCAGTTTTACGGAGAAAACGATCAACCTGAACAAGCGCTGCTTATTCTTCGTCAGGCGGTTGAGGCGTTACCCGATTCTGCATCCTTCCATATTCAGTTAGGAGACTATTACAAAAAGGAAGGTATTACCTTTCGAGCCAAAGAGGAATACCAGCGTGCGATGATGCTTGATCCCGGCAGTCGAACTGCCCAAAAAAGGTTGCGGCAGATGGGGATGGATGATTCTTATTAGTGAAATAGAAAAAACATCCTTGTGCAGTTCCAAGGATGTTTTTTCGTGATTGAACTTAT
>CBDTUM010000176.1:0-8542 GCA_965363495.1 uncultured Desulfopila sp. | reverse complement strand
GCAGAAGTTTGGGCACAACGGCGATGTTTTCGGCTATGGTTTTGTTGGGAAAGAGCCCAATGGCCTGAATGACATATCCCAGGCGCTGCCTGAGTTGGACGACATCGAGCTCCATGATATTCTGATCTTCTATGGTTATGATCCCTCGGGTGAGTGTCTCCAGTCTATTGGTAAGACGCAGGGTAGTCGTTTTGCCGCATCCCGAAGGGCCGAGAAACACCACTACTTCGCCCTTCGGAATGGTGAAACTTACATTATCAAGGGCGGTAACGGTATTGTTTCCCTTACCGAATATTTTTGTTACAGATTCATACTTTATCATTAAAGACCTCTTTGTTTACCGAACTGTTCATCTCTGTTTCAGGGTATTGGTATAACTCTTATTGCGATCCTGACCTTTCACACCATTGATCAGCGCAGGAGCCTTCTCGATATTTCCAGGTAGAGTGGGCTGGTTAGTTGCGCATGCAGGTTCTTGATATAGGATTTTTTATATATATTCCTTATTAACACCCCAGAAGGGGTATTATGAAAAATGACAGGGTTTCAGGAGTAAAGGCCTATTGTACATTTCCGTACTCTTCGCCCCATTGCACATCACTGTCACGAGCCATAGCGTTCAACGCCGGAGCAGCCAATATTGCCACACCAGCCAAACCCTTGCCGGCGAGAAACTTTCGACGATCAGATTGATCTTCCTGCTTTTTTTCATCATCAAAGCTCCCTTTATTTAGTTTTTGTCTATACGTGCAGGAATAATAGCCTGAACTGACAGAGAAAAAGTTGTCTTTTCGGGGTGCCTTTTGGGTGATCTAAGGTAGAATGTGTTGCATAACAAGCTAAAATTACGTAATTAATGTTTTTGCAAAATCACAAAGAAGTATGCACAAACACGGCTTTTAGATTCTTCCTGCAGGGGCAACGAACGACCATTCCAAGGGAAAATTGAAGCGGGGCAAAAATATACCAAACTTTATTAATACCATACATGAGTTTTCAATACAAGCTATAGGCTAGGCAGAAAACGATGCTGGAGCAGAGGGCATGATGGCCGCACAAATCCTATACGCTGCGCGTATAGGACAGGTTGGCGGTTTCAGCTATTCTAAACGTCCCTTCCTGTTGCCCGATTTTTGTGTTTATTTATCTTAAACCAAGATAGTTTCTGGACATCAATTTATTGAGATTGCCACATTGTATCTTTAGCAAAAATTATCCATTGGTACAATGTGGGCTTGTTGAAAGTTTCCCGTCACGCTATGGCAAGGTAGCCTGATTTTACTATTTGGCGAGAACCATTATAACCCGGACAGTCAGGTGGTTTCTCTTGATATAATTTGACTGCGAGAGTATTGAACATCTCTATTGCCATCTTGGCTGTAGAATTTTTGTAACCGTTCACCAGCACCCCATTTTCGTCCGATCAGGCCCACTCACATAGCCAACTATAGCTCGGAGGCCTGCTTGAATGAACATGGAGCCCTGGTTGAACGATTACTGATCCGGGTTATGCGCGCACCTACTGCGTTCCGGTGAACGATTGCGAATTTTTCTATCTAGATAAGGATCTCTATGAGATTACAGAAATATTTATCTGAAGTGGGTTTTTGTTCAAGGCGGGATGCGGAAGATTTCATTCGTGCTGACAAAATCCTTATTGATGGCGTCGTTGCCTCCTTGGGCGATAAGGTTACGGGGCAGGAGAATATTGTCATAGATGGCAAAGAGCTAAAAGCGCAAGAACTCCCTCCACGAAAGGTCTTGGTCTTCTTTAAACCAAGTGGTGTGGAATGTACGTTGACCTCTCGTGGTGATATAAAGACATTACTCGATTTTGATTTTGGCCCTGATCGTGTCTTTCCAATTGGTTACTTGGATAGAGAGTCGAGTGGGTTGTTGCTTCTCACCAATGATGGCGATTTAGGCAATCGACTCAATCAACCAACCCGGGGTAAAGAGAACGAGTATTTGCTGGTGGTAGAAAATGATCTTACTCCAGCCATCATAGCAAAAATATCTCAATCGATAATGGCGGCACATAAGGCTCTCGTACCATGTGCAATTGAAGATGTTGGTGGCAATAGATGTAAAATAGTACTGAAAAATGGCAAAGCAATACAGATCCGTAAGGCCTGTGACGCAGCTGGTGTAAAAATCAGTGATCTCCTGCATAGGAGAGTCGGTGATATAGAGCTTCAAGAGTTGGCAGTGGGGACATGGCGCACTTTAACTGATGAAGAGCTCAACGCTCTGTAATTGCCAGATATATGTTCTATAGTTCGGCTATCTGTACTCAATCAAAATATCCTCTGCGGCACTCACCGGGACACGGAAAAACCCGATGGCCGTACGCCCTCCGACTTGACTCGGAGGATATCCTCTAGCTTAGCTTGCAGTCCGTTTGTTATTGACCACTGTTTGCCTGCCTTGTCAGCAAGGCGGCGCCAAACGCGCCCATGGCCTGGGGGTCGTCAGGGATGAACACCCTGCGCCCGAGTTTTTCGGCCAACAACTTGACAATGCAAGGATTTTTAGCGACACCTCCGGTAAATACGATATCGCCTTCTCCAGCAACTCGGTTGACCATAGTCGCTGCCCTTCGAACAACGCTCTCGTGGAGTCCCCGGGCAATTTCACGCCTGCTCTCCCCTTTGGCGATGAGCGATGTCACCTCCGACTCCGCAAACACAGTACACATGGAGGAAATGTTGAGGTTCCTCTCAGCGAGCATTGCCTCGGGACCGAATTCTTCAATCTCGTAGCCTAGGGTCCTGGCCATAATTTCAAGGAATTTTCCGGTACCTGCAGCACAGCGGTCGTTCATCTCAAACTTTTTCACTCTTCCGTTCTTGAGCAGAGACATAGCCTTGCTGTCCTGCCCGCCGATATCGAGAACCGCTAAAACTTCAGGAAACAAAGTCCAGGCCCCCGTGGCATGTGCTTTAATCTCCGTAACAGTAGGCGAATCGAAGGCAATTTCAAAAAGATTCCTGCCATAGCCTGTGGCTGTTATATGGTCGAATTGCACCTCGCTAAGCAACTTTCTGGCCTGAACTATAGGATCGAAACCGGTATCGGCCTGCAGACTGTCCTGTCGCTCGCCCCGGTGATCCACAACCACCAGTTCTATGGTCCGGGAACCAATATCAATTCCTGCATATCTCATAATCAATTTATCCGCTAGTTATCTCAGCTGTTCAATAAACGCTTCAACGCGAGTCTTCAACTGCCCGACATCTTCCAGCGAATAGTCGGTGTCGATTCTCAGGCAGGGTATGCCGCTCTCCTCGAGGGCATTCTCAACAGGAATGGATTCCATGAGATAGGGCTGGCAGAACTGCAATCCGTAATGGATAACGCCGTCGACCTTGTATGCTGCAGCCATCTCCTTGATATGATCCAGTCGATCCGAATTAGGGGTAAATATGGCACAATCCACCTTAAAGTAGCGATCGACCAGGCTTTCCATCATTTCGTCTACCGTACTGCCGGACTCACTCGTAAGATTGCGGGTACCGCGCTCCCCAACACAGGATTCCTCCCCGACAATCACCGCTCCTGAGGTTTCAATAATCCTCGGCAGCTTCCAGTTAGGTACAGCCTGTGGACATCCAGAGATGAGGATGCGCGGCGTATGTTTCAAAAAAGCTCCCTGATGGGCCTCAACCCTCTGCTCCAGTTCATCGCAGATCTTGTTGACGGATTCTGTAAAGCGGGCCGGATTGTCATAAAAAAAGACCTGGTTGGCGAGCAGCGCATCCAGTCCTGAAATGGGTGCGGGATCGGCTTTACGAAGAGCAGAAAGACGATGCATTGCAGCCCGCTTGGCATTGACTGTCTGTATTCCCTGTTTGAGGCTTTCTGCTGTTACAACAACACCGGTGAGTTGCTCAACAGCCTTTTTAAACCGATGATATTCTGCCTTCAGCAACGCTCTGCCGTTTTCTGATTTGACCTGGGGAAGATCCATTACGTAGAGATTCTCAACCATCTTCCCAAGGGTTTCGAATGCCTTCTTTTTGCCGTCGCAGGTATTTTCGCCAACCACCATGTCGGCACCTTCGAGGTATGGACAGACTTTACCGATTTTAAATCCAAAGGAGGATTTAATCAGGGCACAGGTGTTTCTTGGCAGCAGCCTTTCCACTTCCTCTATAGCGAAATCTGCCCCAGAGCACAGCCCGACGAGGGTTGCATTGGCAGCAAGTGCGATTTCTTCCGGGACGAAAACACAGTAAGAACCGATAATTTTCCGTCCTGCTTTTTTCTCGTCAAGCAGCTCTCTGATCCGCAAACCATGAACCTCACTCATCACGAAATCAAAATAAGCCATCCCCTCAGGCCTGTTCTTCTGAGCCATATACGTATCCCCGTATGCCTGTCCCAGAACTCCGAGCAGCGCATTATGGGCTTCAAGGTCAAGTCCCATTTCCTGCCACATCAAGCGATAGTCTTCTGCCATTTTTCTCTCCTTCTTTTTTCGCATTGCAAAGGTGTCTACAGCAAAAAACGCCTTTGTCTCTGCAATTTCATGACACGTTCCAGAAAACGCGTATCTGTCCTAAATGCAGGCCATATAAAAGAGATTTTCAGGATAAGTCCAACTGGAAATTCCTATGCAAAATGAAATTATCATCACTTTTTTCGATGCGGCGAAAGAGAATCAGGGGATAAAGGAAAAGGCTCACCCAGGTGCCGCGACAGTGATTCGAACACGTGGTACCACGATTCCACTTTATGCGTTTCCCAGGTAACTCATTCGAGTAATTGTACTTAAATCTATCCCAAATAATTACATTTTTAAATGTCGGTTTGATTAATGATTACCTTACTGAGGTTATGCAGGATTATCTTGTTTTCCGGTGAACAGTTATTACGTTTCGTGTACTGCACGATTGAGATTAAGAAAAAGGAGGATCCCATGTCTCTCAAATCTATCATACTGAATGGCACTATTATTAAGCGGCAAGAATATACAGAAATTTCAAAGGGATTTTACGAAGTCATTCGCGTAAAAGACCGAGCGTTGCTGTTTTTGGAAGATCATATTACCCGGGTAAATCATTCTCTAAAAATGGCGAATATTGACAAAACTATTGAAATCAATGCAGTAAAATCATACTTTGCCAAACTTTTTGAAGCGGATGGCATTAAAAATCAAAATGTGAAACTTTCTGTGAATGTCCAGGATGGGTGCTTGACCTGTGCGCTCTATTATGTTGAATCAATGTATTTACAAGAGGACACCTACAAAGAAGGTGTCCCGGTAAAAACGCAATTCTTTGAAAGAGAAAACCCAGAAATTAAACAGCTGAGCAATGCAATGCAAACGATTAGAGGACAACTGCAGCTTGATAGTGTTTATGAATATTTATTAGTGGATCAGAAAGGTCTCATTTTAGAAGGTACAAAAACCAATGTCTTCTTCGTACAAGGCGGTCAAGTAATCACCGCTGAGCCCCATAGAGTATTAGGCGGAATCACTCGACAGCATGTTGCTGATTTAGCAAGAGCACAGTATGATTTTGAGGAATCAGCATTTGCCAAAATAAATTTAACGCAGGCGGAAGCTGTTTTTTTAACAGGAACATCAATTGGTATTTTACCCGTTTGTAAAGTGGACGATATCAGCTTTAATTCTGCAAAGAACCCGGTAGTTTTGTCATTGATGCAAGCGTATACAACACGGGAAAACACCTACATTGAAACACATCAAATACTAAACTAGCAATAGCGGACAAAAAGCGTGAAGCTTATGGACCGTGGTTGCTATGCAGTCAGGGGCCAGAAAATTGGGATTATCACCATCAGTAACGCCAGTATCACCAAGGTGAGCGGTAAGCCGACTTTGATATAGTCGATAAATTTATAACCCCCCGGACCCATAACTAAGACGTTGGCCGGGTGTGATATAGGCGAGGTAAAACTTGCCGAGGCAGCCATGGCAATCCCCATCATCAACGGATAAGGAGAAATGCCCAACCCGGCAGACGTCTTGAGAGCGATGGGGACCATCAGCACGACCAAAGCGGCAGTCGGAATTATACTGGTGGCAAGAAAAGTAATACTGAGCAGCCCGAATAACACCCCATAGGGGCCAAAAGGCCCGAGGATGGCAATAACCTTTTCGGCAACCAGAGAAGCAGCACCGGTCTGGTCGAGAGCCACTCCGAGCGGTAACATTCCGGCAATGAGAAACACCGCCTTCCATTCAATATAGCGGTAGGCTTCCTCCATCGTCAGACATTTGGTCAAAACCATACAGGCAGCCCCTATCACCACAGCGATATAAATTGGCACCCAACCCATAATGACCGGCAGCAGCACCGCTGCCATTATGGCAAGTGCCGTTGTCGCTTTTTCCTCGCGGGCGGCTTCCTGCATATTCCCTGCAAGGACAACAAAATCCGGCTCACGACCGAGAACCTCCAGTCTTTTCCAGCTTCCGAACAGCAGCAAGGCATCACCCAGTTGCAGCTGCAGATCCCTGAGGCCCGTTCTAATGGCAGTTCCCTTTCGCCATACCGCCAATACTGAAAGCCCAAATTTTTCCCGAAAACTGATCTCCTGCAAAGTCTGACCACTCAGAACAGAGTGAGGAGAGAGGACGACTTCTATCAGGCCTACCTTATCGTTTTCCAGAATGGAGATATCCTCAATTCCTGCTTGATCCCGGTCGAACACAGCTTCAATTCCCTGCAGGAGCAGCACCGCAACAAGATCCGACATTCCCGAAACGAGCAGCCGATCGCCCGGCTCAAAAATCACATCCGAGGCGGGAACGATTGCTGTATCATTTTCGCGGATGATGGCCAGAATCTGCACATCGAGAGCATCACCAAGGCAACTCTCAGAAACGGACATACCAAGAAGGCGAGAACCATTGGGTATGCCGAAAAGACGTACTTCCTTGCCTTGTTCATAGTGGCCGGTTACTTCTTCATCATCAAGGACAACCGGCGGAAGGATGCCCTCTTCACCGGCCAGATCAGTAATATTGGCTGCCGGTCCATGCACCACCAGCACATCACCGGCACGCAACTGCTGGGACTTGACGTTATGACTGATTTTTTGATCAAAACGGACAATCTCCAGAACGTTCAACCCATAACGGTTGCGAAATCCCAGGCTGGAAAGAGTACTGCCAAGCCACGGACTGTTGCCGGAAAGCTGGACCTCGGCCACCTGCATGCCAAACTCCAGTAGCACATTCTTTGCTGAACGGACGCTTTCAGACAAGAGCTGTCCCCAGTTATTCATCTCCTGAATACGATCAAGACGGCCCTCCACAATCAATTCGTCATCAGGCTGTATCTTTTCATGAGCATCAGGCGCAAGAGAAGTCAATCTTCCCCGATTAATGCCGATAACGTTGAGACCAAGCCGGGACCCCAGATGACTCGATGCCAGAGTATGATCTATAAGCGCTGACTTAGAGGGGATACGTATCCTGAACAGTCGTTCCTTTATGCGGTACTGGTTCATGACCTGCTTTTCGTTCTTCTCATCAGTCGCAAAGGTATTCTGTTTCGGCAGAAACCGAGTACCGACAAAGGTCATAAACAGCATACCAACAACCATGATAATCACCCCCACCGGGGTAAAATCGAACAGTCCGAAAGGGATCAACCCGTTCGTGCGCAGCGCCTCACTGACCAGGATATTGGGCGGAGTACCAATCATGGTGGTAAGTCCGCCTAAAAGAGAACCGTAAGCCAGAGGCATGAGCAGAATTGAGGGAGACCTGTTGGTCTTTCGAGCAATGTCCATCACCACCGGCAGCATCAGCGCTGCCACCGCCACGTTGTTCATAAACGCGGAGAGTCCACCGGCAATGGCCATAATGAGCAGTATCATCCTGGAGTCACCGGTTCCTCCCACCTTCAAGAGATGTCTGCCGAGAATATTGGCGATCCCTGTACGGGTCAAGCCACCACTCAGAATAAACACGGCCCAGATTGTCACCACTGCAGGATTACTGAAACCAGCCAGCGCTTCTGTCGAACTCACCAGACCGGTAACTGCAAGTATACCGAGAACCAGCAGAGCCAGCACTTCCAGCGGAATTGCATCGCTCACAAGTACACCGATCACCACGACGAGGATTCCGAGGACCAGAAGTATTTCCGGTGTCATTGCATTATTCTCCTAAGGTTCATTCACTCTAGATTGGACACCTTTAGCTTGTTCACGAAAGGACTCCCTTTTCCAAAGCGTTTGCAAAACGACGCTTTGGAAAAGGGCCGACAAACGCCAACGCCGTAAAGGAAAACTCATGGCGCAAGTCTCAGAACTTGAGCTCAGATTAATTTGAGATATCGTGCCTGTTCCCATAGTTGTTCAGCCATGCGCACAGTAGCCTGGTCAACCATACGACCCTCCACTGCCACAGCACCCCTGCCTTCTGCTGCCGCTTTCTTATTTGCCTCGAGCACTTTAGCCGCCAGGTCAATATCTTTTTGCGAAGGTGTGAAGACCTCGTTAATAATATCGATCTGGTCAGGGTGTATGGCCCATTTACCATCACAACCCAGAGCACAGG
>CBDTUM010000175.1:0-8558 GCA_965363495.1 uncultured Desulfopila sp. | reverse complement strand
AAACGGTACATAGCGTACATTTGACACACTGTTCAAAATTGTTGTCGCTTATATTAAATGGTTCAAATATTTCTTTCTTCATGATCCTGTTATTTTAAAATTTGTTCAACTACATGGAGCGATGTAAGTAAGCAAATGCCGGCTCCGCTCCCTTCTTTGAGGGGATTAGCCCCTCCAAGTACTGAACCTGCTACATATAAATTCTCTATCGGCTCACCGTTCATCAATGCACGAAAATGTTTGTCAGTTTTTACACCATAACGCATAAACGGCTGGTCATTAAAAATCTTCTCATCGAACCACTGTGCACGATCACTGTCCCCATCTATATCTAATCCGAAAATAGGATCGTAGAGTTTGTCGGGAGCTGCCACAATTCCTTTGCTGTAAAAGCTGCCACTGGCCAAAATAAATTGCTCGGCTTCAAGTTTGATATCTCCATGGTTTTTCGTCTTAATATCGAGTAGGCGCTTCTTTTCAAAAGTACCTTCTTCAACGTTATCACCGAGGAAATACGTTCCACCTAATTCCTGAAATCTTTGCCGAAGCAAAATCTGACTTCGGATACCCGGAACAGATGGAGGTATGGCCGGAAGCAATACCAGGGGTTTATTGATTTTTGTCTTGAGTTTTGCTGCAACAGTTTTATTAAACAAGCCAAAAACTGCCGGTAGAATTGCCACTTCCGCACCTTCGCTGAGTTCATTTACTTTCCCGGCAAATTCGTCAAGTACATTTCCCTTATCGAATTTCTTGGCAATATTTGTAGAGCGCATTTCACTCGGATTGCGGCGAATTGCTTCAAACACCTCCATTGCAATATTTTTGATTTGCACGTTTACGTTAAATTTTGTCAGGCCATCCTTAATGAACAGAGTGTGAAAATCCACGAATCCGGTGAAGTTTAGGATTACTGCCTGTTTCCAGGGGAATGTATCTTTTTGGTCAAAACAAGTAAAATCATCTAATGTCAACCATGTGGGTTTCATGGTACCCATTGGGGTCAGTACAAAATGATTTTGGTTTGCCTGACCGGTAAAGTTCAACCCGGCACGAGACAATAACCGCGGAGCCTCGTCGGCTAAATCGGCGATATTTCCCAGCCCCACACGTTTGTATGGATGGGTCTCCGGTAATGAATTCATGCCCTCCAGTGGATTTTTTACTTCCTGTTCATCCAGCTGACTAAGCAAATCGAAAGAACCGGAAAAGAAATGAATTGCACTCTGCCCCGATGAAACGACAGCACATTTTCGTCCCTGCTCTGCCAGTTTGATTCCACATGTGAGTCCACTTAACCCACCGCCTATAATAATGTTATCAAATTTCATAATTCTTGTTTAATTGTTATATGGCTTCAATCCATAAATTCCTTCGTAAATCCAAGAGGTAAACTGAATTTCATTGATTGTTTCACCCCAGGCGATTGGGCACATTCCTTTCCATCGTTCCTGAAGGAAATGAGCCAAATCATCTTTTGCTTTGCCCGGTTCTCCAGTGGCATCGCAAAGGAGTCCTGCGGCACGGCAAGCACACAATTCTCCCTGGCAGGTTCCCATACCTACGCGAGTACGACGACGCAAGTCAATCAGGTTCTTGACGTGTAATTCCTTAATCGCATATTTCACCTCACCTACCGATACGCCTTCGCACTCGCATACCATTGAATCTTCGTTGTTGTCCCCTTTGGAAATCTTGTGCGCCAGGGAACCATGACGGCCCTGTGCTGATTTTTGGGAAATACTCGAACCTGAATAAATATTCTGCGAGGCTTTCTTTATGGAGAAGTCATCCTTTTCCGATCCGGGCAATGGTTTGTTGGCGGTTTCACATTGTTTATCCACAGAAAGTTTCTTGCAAATTAAATCAGTAGTCCGTTCAGCCATCAGACGATACGTCATCAGCTTGCCGCCCGTAATGGTTACAAATCCTGAAAGACCGTCACGCTCCTGGTGATCCAGTAAGACAATTCCACGACTAATGCTTCGTCCACTTGGGTCATTGTCAGCAGCTACCAAAGGTCGTACTCCTGCATAAGCTCGTAATACACGCGTAGAAGCCAACGATGGAGCAAGCTTCACGCCCTCACGGATAAGCACATCCACATCATCTTTGGATACAAACATATTGTCAATCTGATCATATGGGATACGTTCAGATGTAGTGCCAATTAGACAAATTATATCTCCCGGCACCAGGATGTCTGCATCAGCAGGCGGCCTGCACCGGTTAAGTACCATTTTATTTACCCGGTGACCAAAAATAAGTAATGAGCCTTTAGCAGGAAACATATTGACATTGACCCCGGCAAGATCAGCAATATGGTGACCCCAGATGCCCCCGGCATTCACAACTATCTTTGCGTAATACTTTACTTTTTCTTTGGTTTCGTGATTGAGTAGCTCCACCCCGACAACCTTGTCTTGTTCGCGTAAGATACCTGCGACTTCGTGTTGAGTTAAGAACTCAGCGCCATGAATTCTGGCATCCAGCGCATTGGACATCGTAAGGCGGAAAGGATCCACGGAACCATCAGGTACTTTAACTGCACCAATCAAATGAGGATTGACCGCAGGTTCCATACGGTGGGCTAAATCAGGATCGATGATTTCAGTATTGATACCCGCATTTTTGCAAGCATCCACAAATTGAGACTGATAAGCGATGTCATCATCCGGCAAGGTAATAAATAGTCCATCGTTTTCCTCCACACAGTGGCTGGCAATACGGCGCAGAATCATATTCTCTTTGATACATTCCGACGCCGACTCATGGTCGGTTACGGCATATCGGGCACCGCTATGCAGCAAGCCATGATTCCGTCCTGTAGCCCCGGTGGCAAAATCACGACGCTCCACAAGCAAAACACTAAGCCCTCGCATCGCACAATCTCGTGCTGTCCCTGCACCGGTGGATCCACCGCCGATGATTATCACATCGTACTCTTTGGTTTTGGTCTTGTTCATCATGAGTTTTAATTTGTGGATTTATATTTATTCTTCAACTGAAAGAGATACTATATTAAATAACCTTGCGCCTATATCATAATTGCCTCGTGCTGTGCGGGGATACGAATCATACAGAACCCACGATTTGATCATCAAAAAATCTTAATACAACCACCAAATGCTCGCTGGCGTGTGCTTGTCTACCCCCCCACCTTGCCGTCGCGCCAGGACTGGATGAGGGTGTCGTAGTCGACGGTCCGCCCCTGTCCCTCCTCGTCGTCCAATTTGGGTTTGGGCGAACCCGGCCGGGCCAGCCACGATTCCGGGTCCTGGGGTTCGGTGATGCGCGGTTCGCATCGTTGCATAAGACCGGATCCTTCGAGTCTCGACATGATCTGGTCCTGGCTGGCGGCCAAATCGTCCAACACCTGCTGTGGGGTTCCCCGCCCCCGGATAGCCGCGTCGATGCGGGTCCACCAGAGCTGGGCCAGCTTGGGATAATCGGGCACATTGCTGCCGGTTGGCGTCCAGGCGACCCGGGCCGGGCTGCGGTAAAACTCCACCAGCCCCCCCAGTCTGGGAGCCGCCTCGGTCATGGCAGAGGAGTTGAGATCGCTCTCCCGGATGGGCGTCAGCCCCATGAGGGTCTTTTTAAGCGACACGGTCTTGCAGGTGGTGAACTGGGCGTACAGCCAGGCCGCCTGCCGCCGAGCCACCGGCGTACTGTTTAACAGGGTCCAGGCCCCGCAGTCCTGGTAGCCGAGCTTCATACCCTCCTTCCAGTAGATCCCGTGGGGGGAGGGGGCCACCCGCCATTTGGGGGTTCCGTCCGAATTGACCACCGGCAGCCCTTTTTCGAGCAGATCCGAGGTGAAGGCGGTGTACCAGAAGATCTGCTGGGCAACGTGGCCCTGCCCGGGATATGGGCCCGATTCGGAGAAGTCCATCTTCATGGCCTCGGGCGGCGCGTACTTTTTAAGCCACTCCAAGTATTTGCGAAGACTATAGACCGCCGCCGGGCTGTTGAGGGCCCCGCCCCGGCTGACGCTGGAACCCACCGGATGGCAGCCGTCCACCCGGATACCCCATTCATCAACCGGGTGGCCGTTGGGCAGTCCGGGATCGCCGACCCCGGCCATTGAGAGCCAGGCGTCGGTAAAACGCCAGCCCAGGTCCGGGCTCTTTTTAGCATAGTCCATGTGGCCCCAGACCCGTTTGCCGTCGAGTTGTTTAACCTCATTGGTGAAAAAATCGGCGATATCCTCATAGGCCTTCCAATTGAGCGGCACGCCCAGATCATACCCATACCGTTGGCGAAACCGCTCTTTTAACTCCGGTCGCTGGAACCAGTCGTAGCGAAACCAGTACAGGTTGGCGAACTGCTGGTCGGGCAGCTGGTAGAGTTTGCCGTCGGGACCGGTGGTGAAGCTCAGCCCAATGAAGTCGTCCAGATCGAGGGTGGGAAGCGTATAGCGGCTGCCTTCCCCCGCCATCCAGTCGGAGAGCGGAACGGCGGTGCCGTAGCGGTAGTGAGTGCCGATGAGGTCTGAATCGTTGACATAGGCATCATACAGGTTACGCCCGGTGCGCATCTGAATCTGGAGGCGCTCGATCAGATCGCCCTCCCGGATCAGATCGTGAACCACGTTGATGCCGGTGATTTCACGGAAGGCCCTGGCCAGAAAACGGGATTCATAAACGTGGGTGGGAATGGTTTCGGAGACCACATAGATTTCCTGGCCCCGAAAGGGTTCGGCGGCCTTCATGAAAAAGGCCATCTCTGCCATCTGCTCTTCAAGAGACAGGGTGGAGGGCGAAAATTCTCCCACCACCCAGCGGCGCGCGGCCGCCTCCTGAAAATTGTAAGACTGGGCGCGGCCCGTGGACAGTGGCGACAGGGCCGAAGCCAGTCCCAAAGCTGCGGAGCCTTTGATGAAGGTCCGCCGGTCAATGCCGGCGCCATTTCTATAGTTAGATCGGGTCGGTTGCTTCAACGGCATGGGGGCCTCCTAACGGAAGTGGATGCTGCTGGGGTCCTGGAGCGCCAGGTACAAGAGACCGGCGAGTATTCCGCCAATAAAGGGACCGACAACCGGAATCCAGGCATATTTCCAATCGCTGTCTCGCTTACCGCCGGGCATGGGCAAGATGGCGTGCATGATCCGGGGGCCGAGATCACGGGCTGGGTTGATAGCGTAACCGGTGGTGCCGCCGAGACTCAGGCCGAGGGCCAGTACCAGAAGGCCTACCGGCAGGGCGTCCAGGGCCCCGAGACCGAAAACCGATACGGCCAGGAGGAGGACGGCGAAAACCAGGACGAAGGTGCCGATAATTTCACTGATGAGGTTGGAAACGGTATTACGGATAGCCGGTCCTGTACAGAAGGTCGCCAGTTTCAAATCTTTATCTTCCGTAATGGCATAATGGGGCCGATAGAACAGCCATACCAGGAACGCGCCGATAAACGCACCGAGAAACTGGGCCGCGATATAAGCGGGCACTTTGGCCCATGCGAATTTACCGGCAATGGCCAGACCTATAGTTACCGCCGGATTGATATGGGCGCCGCTGAAGGCGGCTACAGTGAAGACGGCCACGAATACGGCCATACCCCAGCCCCAGGTGATGACGATCCAGCCGGAATTGTTGCCTTTAGTCCCGCTTAGTACCACGTTGGCAACGACGCCGTTACCGAGAAGAATCAACAGAGCAGTGCCGATGAGCTCACCGAGAAACGGATTCATGGTGTATTCCCTCCTCCATTTGATACCTGAATCCTGCATGCAATGCGATGCAGGCAAAAATCAGGCATCATTAGTAATTGTATTGCTTGATGACAACGATGGGATCAATCTTTTGCCCACGCCTTGGCCCGATCCACAGCTTTTTTCCAGCCGCGCAGACACTCATCCACCTTCTCCTGAGATTGGTTTAACTGAAAAGAACGGTCCTCCCGCCAATACGCTTTGATTTGATCCATATCCGTCCACACGCCCACAGCGAGGCCTGCAAGAAAAGCGGCACCCATGGCAGTGGTTTCTACATTGCGGGGCCGGCTCACTGTAACGCCCAGTATGTCGGCCTGGAACTGGCAGAGGTAGTTATTAGTACTGGCCCCGCCGTCCACCTTGACGGTCTTTATTTTGATGCCCGAGTCCTTGACCATGGCACCCAGAAGATCATAGGCCTGGAAGGCCATGGACTGCAGACCGGCACGAACGATATGGTTTTTGGTCGTGCCCCGGGTGATCCCCGCCATAATACCCCGGGCGTAAGGATCCCAATAGGGAGCACCCAGCCCCACGAAGGCCGGGACGATGTAGAGACCTTCGCAGGATGGGATAGAGGTGGCCATGGCCTCGGTTTCGGCCACATCGGTGAAGAGATTGAGGTCGTCGCGCATCCACTGCATCAGGGCGCCGGCGATGAAGACCGATCCTTCCAGGGCATAGGTCACTTCGTCCCCGATCTGCCAACCGATAGTGGTGAGCAGTCCAGAGGGGGACGAAATTGCTTCGGTACCGGTATTCATCACCATGAAGCAACCGGTACCGTAAGTGATCTTGGTCATTCCTTTTTCAAAACAGGCCTGGCCGAATAGTGCCGCCTGCTGGTCCCCGGCGACGCCGGCGATGGGCACCTCGTGGCCAAATATCTCTTTGTCGGTTTGACCCAGCACGCCACTGGAGGGTTTGACCTCCGGCAGGATCTCCGCCGGAATCTCCAGCTTCTCCAGGATGATCGGCTCCCATTTCAGTTCATGGATATTGAAGATCATGGTGCGGCAGGCGTTGCTCACGTCAGTGGCGTGGACTTTCCCACCCGTTAGTTTCCAGATGAGCCAGCAATCGACGGTACCAACCTTGAGCTTGCCCTGGCTGGCCAGCTCTCGGGCCTCAATATTGTTGCGGAGGATCCAGCGGATTTTGGATCCGGAAAAATAAGCATCAGTGACCAGCCCGGTCTTCTCCTGAATGATCTTGTCGAACCCCTCGGCCTTCAACCTGTCGCAATAGTCGGCGGTTCGGCGGCACTGCCAGACGATGGCTTTGCCCACCGGCTTGCCCGTGTCTTTGTTCCAGGCAATGACCGTCTCCCGCTGGTTGGTAATGCCGATGGCGGAGATGTCGGCTAGAGTCAGCTTGGCTTTTTTCAGCGCCGCCTCCATGGTGTTCTTCTGAGACTGCCAGATATCCTCGGCCTCCTGCTCCACCCAGCCGGCATGCGGATATTGGCAGGCAAATTCTTCACTGGCCATAGCGATGGCCTCACTTTTATCGTTGTAGAGAATCGTACGCGAGCTGGTGGTGCCCTGGTCCAGGGCCATGATGATCTTAGACATGCTAATCCTCCTGTATGATTATAAATGTACGGTTTACATTCTTGGTGATCTCCTTGTTAATGAGTGGAAAGCGAAGCGTTCGGTCATATACGCCAGCATATACCTCTCAGCCAGAGAGGTATATGCAGCCATCTGGCCCTCGAGGCGGCGTCCAGAACGACACCCAATCCAGTGGCTCCACCACCGATTACCACGAAATCCCACTAGCCGTTGAATTCTGCTAAATTCTTGACCATCTCAGTGCGATTCACGAGATGCTCATGTCTTTAGTTTCTATCTCAAGCTTGTGGCTTTCTCTATCACATTGAATTTACGTTACCAATAAACGCTTTACTGCTGCTCAATTATTGACAACATTGATAAAAAACAGCAGGATTTTGATGAAAAAGTATTCTGACTTCAATGGAAACATTTTCATTTTTTTGAGCAGTGGAAAAGCATTTTAAATGATACATCAGCATAGTGGACAGCTCAGAATTTCAAGCCTGCAATACAATCGTGTCAGCGATAAATCCTCGCTCCGACACGGGAAACCTGACACTTCAAGCACCCCTCCGGCGAGGGCTCTCGTCATCTGTTTCTTGAATTGGCTTTGATGCGCCTTGTTTCCTCCTTTTGGTGAGGAGATCTGGCGGTTGTGTGGCTACTGCGTGCACTTTATGATGGCGGTACTGCCAGGGTTCAATTTACGGTTCAGGTGTATCAAGGTAACCTCTAGGTTTCTGGAACAAACCTTACAAATGAAAATAATACATGGGTAGAAATTTGCCTGTTTTTTCTTGAATCGTTTACGGATTTTTGGGTGTAATTAAACGTTTGGCTGAAATCCTTCATAGGATTTAAGTGATCAGCTTTATAGGTATGTAGTTTTTTCAGCCACTTATAAAGATTGGGTCGGGATGTACTATACCTCTTGGCAACAACTGTCTTTGAACTACTTTTTTTAAACAGACCTCAATCTCCAGCTTGAAATCATTAAGTCTTGACCTAACAGAGCCTTTCGCTCTTCCCAATATTTTCCACTTATTCTTACTGCCGCTCCCCCTGCTTTGTCCGTTCTGAAATTAAATCCCGTTCTATCGGCAATGGCGGCAGTATCACATGACATTAAAACGACAAATCAACTGGCAGTATCAGCTTATTCAGAAAAGGAAAGACATTCTTGTAGGAGTCTGTCGGATTATAGCAATTATTGCTCAGATCGAGGCAAACTCGAAAAAATTACCGGAGGTATATACTTAATATTCCGAGGATAATATTTTCGAGTT
>CBDTUM010000174.1:0-8579 GCA_965363495.1 uncultured Desulfopila sp. | reverse complement strand
TGAACCATGCGCGGGCGAAGGCATCTGCGAATTCTTCCGGATTTTTATGGAAGCGACGGGCAATCGGTTCATAGATCGGGTCCATACGCATCGCCATGTCGGCGGTGGTCATCAGGATCGGAACCCGCTTTTTCGGATCGTCAGCGGCCGGTGCAAGGTTTTTGTCCGTCGCGTCCTTCGGTGTCCATTGCTGAGCGCCCGCCGGGCTTTTTGTCAGTACCCACTCGTTGCCAAACAGCATGTCGAAATAGCTCATGTCCCACTTCGTCGGGGTCGGGTTCCATGCTCCTTCCAGACCACTGCCAATCTGGTCGCCACCTTTGCCGGTGCCATGACTGCACTTCCAGCCGAGTCCCTGCTCTTCGAGACCGGCAGCCTCGGGTTCAGGCCCAACCAGCGCCGCGTCGCCGGCACCGTGGCATTTGCCAAAGGTGTGTCCGCCGGCAGTAAGCGCGACTGTCTCCTCGTCGTTCATTGCCATACGCGCGAACGTTTCTCGAACGTCCCGCCCTGACGCGATTGGATCCGGATTGCCGTCCGGGCCTTCCGGGTTGACGTAGATCAGACCCATCTGCACGGCCGCCAGGGGGGCTTCGAGATCGCGGTCACCGGCGTAACGGCTCTGGGGCTTGTCGCTCGTAGCCAGCCATTCTTCTTCTGCACCCCAGTAGATGTCTTTCTCCGGCTCCCATATGTCCTCGCGTCCGCCGGCAAAACCGAAGGTTTTAAATCCCATCGATTCCATAGCAACATTGCCGGTCAGGATCATCAGGTCGGCCCAGGAGATTTTCCGGCCATATTTCTGCTTAATCGGCCAAAGAAGCCTGCGTGCTTTGTCGAGGTTGACGTTATCGGGCCAACTGTTGACGGGCGCAAAGCGTTGGTTGCCGGTCCCCGCACCGCCGCGGCCGTCGCCGGTGCGGTAGGTACCTGCGCTGTGCCATGCCATGCGAATAAAAAAAGGTCCGTAGTGACCGTAATCCGCCGGCCACCAGTCCTGCGAATCGATCATCAGCGCACTGAGGTCCTTTTTCACTGCTGCGAGGTCCAGACTCTTGAATTCTTCGGCGTAGTTAAAATCCTTACCCATCGGATTGGACTTAGGGCAATGTTGGCGCAGAACCTCCAGATTCAACCGATTCGGCCACCATTCGAGATTCGACCTGCCGCCTACTACGTGTTTGTTGGTTTTGCCTGTTACTGGACACTTACTATTACCACTCATAATGTCGCCTCCCATTGTTGTGTGATATCGAAGGCACTGCTACGAATATAACGCGTTGTTATACGCTGCAGTGCCATGTGCGATGCAAACATTCTTTGCGCATCAAAACCTTTGGTATGCATTCACGTCCAGGAAGGGGTATTCATGCATTAGCCATCAGGTAAATTGTTATTTCAGAAAGGTGTTTTCCACTATAATGTTTAGAACTGGCTGTAGATAGTGAAAACCTGTTGATTATATTTATTAACAAATAATGATTATCCATTCAAGAACAAAAAAAATCACTCCTTATTGGCAATCCGGACAAATTCCGTAAAAATCAAGACGATGAGTCAATATCTTGAATCCAGTTTCTGCCATCATCTTGCTGGTGATTTCATCCAAGTTTAAATGTGACGGATCTATTATTTTTCCACATTTGGTGCAAATCACGTGGGGGTGGGGGTATGGTTTATTACCATCGTATCTATTGCCGAGATCACTGAACCCCAGTTCAAGTATCTCTCCTTCCCGCTTAAGAAGATTTATGGTTTTGTATACCGTGGCCAAACTCATTGTGGGATAATGCTCGATGAGCTCCGCATGAATACTCTCTGCGGATGGATGATCAGAACTATGAGCGAGAACACTCAAGACGGCGTATCTTTGCGGTGTGATTCTATAATCACGTGCCTTAAGCCTTTCGACCATCTGTTGCAGACGTATGTCTGAAATATTGTGTGAATTCGTTCCCATTGTTTTTCAATAGTAGTTTGCTGTTGATAAAGATTATTATCTGCTGGATTCAAGTTGTCAACTGAATATATAGGAGCAGGTTCATTTGAGGAATGAACTCATCGTGCCAGTATGAATTTTAATGTATCAATAATAGACTAAAAGTATGACGCGATATCCTGATCGCCTGCACATTTGAAAAGACGCCCTGGCCAGAAAGCAATAATTGTCAGTGGCTTCTCAGCGGACAATGAAGTAAAGGAGGCTCAGAGGCTCCGAGCCGGGCACTATATTAAAAAGCCGTACACTATCAATCAATTTGGTGTGGCGATACAAGAGACTCTCAGTGCCTGAAGATTATTCGTATTCGCCGAATTCGGTAGTCCGGCAGTCCGGTTCAAAGATATGGTATCAACTCTGAGGATGCAAACGAACTACACAGTCCGAAGTGGTTTACCCGCCTTAAAGGCCCGGATGTTTTCCACGGTCTGGTCGATAATTCGTTGACGCGCCTGTCTGCTGGCCCAGGCGATATGGGGCGTGATGATCAGATTGGGGAGTTTTGCCTCAAGAAGTGGATTGGAATCCCTGGGCGGCTCAATACTCAAAACGTCGATTGCCGCGCCGGCTATTTTTTTTGTTTGCAGAGCTTCAACCAGTGCTTGCTCATCGACAATGCCACCGCGGGCACAGTTGATCAAAAACGACGTCGGTTTCATCAAACCTAGGGCATGTGCATCTATCAAGTTTCTCGTCTGTTCTGTAAGCGGGCAATGCAGGCTCAGGACATCAACCTCGGCGAGCATTTCTGCCAGTGGCGGCCTATCATCTGGAGGATTGCCCGGTCTGCGGGCAACAACCACCTTCATGCCAAAGGCCCGGGCGATAGCAGCGATCCCGCGACCAAGGGTGCCATAACCGACGATCCCTAGCGTTCTGCCTTTTAATTCAAGTATCGGGTAGTCGAGAAAACAGAACTGGGTGGCTGTCTGCCAGTGTCCGGTCTGCACAGCCGCATGATAGGAAAGCAGGTTGGTGTGCAGGGCGAGCATCAGTGCAAAAACATGCTGCACTACCGAGTCGGTGCCATAAGCCTGGCAGTTACACACCCTTATGCCCAGTTCGGCTGCTCCCTTCGTGTCCACAACATCGGTGCCGGTGGCAACTATACAGATGAGCCGCACAGATGGCGCCGCCTCAAGATGTTGACGGGACAATTTAATCTTGTTGAGGATGATAATCTCAGCTCCGATAATCCGCTCTGCGATCTTTTCCGGGCTTGTGGTACGATAAAGCTGCAGAGAGCTACATTCTTTCTCAAGGTCAGTCAGAGTAAAGTTATGAAGGCCTTCAGTGTCCAAAAATACTGCTTTCATGATATCAGTTCCGATAGTTGTTTGGTCGTACGTAACATAGAGCCGCCCGTAAAATGTGCCAGAGGCCAGGGTGAAAAACGAATTATTCGAGCATATGAGCGATTTATTTTAGAGTAAAACATTCTGTTTGCTTGAATTTATAACATATTATCTATATTGTGGTGGAGGTAATCGTTAGGGACGCCAATATGTGTACACTGAAGCGTTAAACGCCCATCTGAGCGGAGAAAGACTGCATGCATGACATAACAGTCAAAATGAGGCTGCCACGCGCGGTTCGTGTCACTTTGTTGTTGTTGGTAATGCTCTCTTTTTCCTGTTTAGGTGGCTGTTCGTCGAAGAGCACCGTCATATATCTTCCTCAGGATGACTCCTGGCCCAGTGCTGAAATGAAGCAGCCACTACCGGACCGGGATGCAATTATAACTGAAGCCCTGCGAGAATATTTCATCAGTTGGCAGGGAACTCGGTACCGTTATGGTGGTCTTTCCCACAACGGAGTGGACTGCTCCGGTTTAACATTACTTACTTATAAGGAAGTTTTCGGCAAAAATCTACCGAGGACGGTCAAGGAGCAAGTTAAAAAGGGTACCAAGATTCCAAAAGATTTGCTGCAGGCAGGAGATCTTGTTTTTTTTAAAACGGGAATCTTCCAGAAACATGTTGGCGTGTACCTGGAAGATGACCTTTTTATCCACGCTTCCGGCTCAAAGGGCGTAACAATTTCCAGCCTGAATAATGAGTATTGGCAGAAGAGATATTGGAAGGCACGTCGCATATAATGTCAAGTAGCTGAAAAAACAGGTAAGTGATTTTTCCATCATCCTGGCATTTCCCTCTAAAAGATCATCCCGATAACTCTGGTGCCTCCGTGGAAGGTGGCCTGTCTTTTTCCTTTCTGCAGGATATTTTTCTCATCGTTAGAAAATAGACTTTTCTCCGGTAAAGTGCTAAATAGGCCTGAGTTGAGAAAGTTTTTTTGTCTATCGCTAAAATTTATTCCCTCAGCCAGAGAAGAATATGGAAAGATTACTTGTTATTGCAGCGTCTGCCTTGGTTGGAACTGGTTTTTATTACTGGTTCTCCTGGATGATCCACAAGAGATCCATGCAGGAATATATACAGACCCATCTATGGTTGCTGCATCCCAATGCAATTTGCTACTGGCGAACAGCAATGGCGGTGGTCGGGCTGGTCTTGTATTTCTTTTCCGGCTATCAGTCTCTTGCCATATTCATTTTTACTTTTGCGGCGATACTTGATGGAGTAGACGGCATAGTAGCGAGGAATTGCGATATGGTCACTGAATGGGGTGAGTGGCTGGATCCGTTGTGTGATAAATTGACCTATCTGCCGCCTCTGATCGGTTTTGCCTACGCGGGCATTATCTCGATAAAACTGATCTGGATTATGGTGGCGGTTGAACTGTTCGGGCAGTTTTTTGCCAGAAAAATGCTTTCCCTGCTCAGTTTTTCAGTGGCGGCAAATAATTTTGGTAAAATAAAGGCGATTATCTGTTTTGCCCTGGTCATTTTTTGTGCATTACTGGATAAGAACCCCAGTTTCATCAATATGGGGGATGAAGTTCTGATCGCCTGTATCATCTTGTCGTCAGCCTCACTCGTCTTCAAATTCATTCCCAACAGATTGTATGCTGATATCCTTTCGACACTTAATTTTTTTTGTGGCATCACCAGTCTCTACTTGACCTCTAACGGGCGGTTTGCCTGGGCAATTATCATTATAATTACGGGACAACTGTTCGATTTGTTTGATGGCCGAATGGCGGAAAAACATGGTGGGACCAAATACGGTCCGTATCTGGATGACATTGCCGATTTTGTCAGTTTTGGACTTTCACCCGCCTATATCATCGTCAGATTGGGTGGATCGTTTGCCTGGTTCTTCGCCTTGATTTTCTTTAGCGGAGTTGCCTATCGACTTATCCGGTTTGTTACAGTTGACAAAAAGCGAACAGATCTGCCCGATGGCATCTTCAACGGCCTGCCCAGCCCCGCGGGTGCCCTGGTTGTTCTTGGAGCTGCCCTTGTTTTTCCGCCGCAGGTATTATGGGCGATTGCTGCATGCTCGGTTGGCCTGATGGTGAGCCATATCCGTTTTTCCCATTTCGGCCGCGTTGTCTTAAAGCAAATTCCAAGGCCAATGTTTATTCTGGCGAGTGCAACCATGGTTGTTGCTATCGCCTTTATCCTGAAGACGAAAAGTGTCCAGCTCTTTGGATACCTTATTCTGAGCTCAGTGTGTATCTACATGGTAGTTTGTAGAAAATGGCTGGAACCGAATCTGGAATTACCTGAAAAAAGGACTGATGAACAATGACTGTCCGGGCGGAGAAAACCAGCTCTTCTCTTGATGCTTGCGAGGAGGTGTTACGACGCCATCAACTGTTCCAGAGAAAACGTGCCGACATGTGACGCACATCCTCAATGATCAGGTACAGGCAGGGCACCAGCGCCAGGGTGACAATCGTCGCAAAGACAATGCCGAATCCCAGAGACAGCGCCATGGGGATCATAAACCTTGCCTGTCGAGATGTCTCAAATATCATCGGCGCCAGGCCGCCGAAGGTGGTTAAGGTGGTGAGCAGGACCGGACGGAAACGACGGATGCCCGCATCTTTTATGGCCTGGGCTGGTGTTGACCCTTTTCGCTGCTGTTTATTGGCATAATCGACCAGGACCAGAGAATCGTTGACGACGACACCTGACAAGGCAACCATGCCCATCATACTCATCAGGCTCAGGTGATAATCCATGATCATATGGCCGAACACCGCACCGATTATGCCGAACGGGATGGCGATCATGACCACCATGGGTTGCAGGTAACTGCGAAACGGGATGGCCAGCAGGAAGTATATACAGCCCAAAGAAAATAAAAATCCGCTGAGCAGACCGGCCACTCCCTCTTTGCGATCAGCCTGTCGGCCCGTGTAGCTGTAGCTCAGGCCGGAATAGGTCTTGGCAAGCTCTGGGAGTATGGTCTTATTCAGGGCAGCGAAAATGATAGGTGAGTCGCCGATGGGGGCAACATTGGCCGAGACGGTGACGGTCCTGCGGCCATCTCGCCTATTGATACTGGTATAGGCTCGGCCCCGCTCAGCAGTAGCTATTTCTGCGAGCGGGACAAATATTCCGGCGGGAGTGGTGATGAGCAGAGATTCTATATTAAAGATACTGCTGCGCTGCTTTTCCGGCAGACGGACCCTGATGGTCACTTCGTTGTTGCCACGCTGCTGCCGCAGTGCTACCGCTCCCTGATAGGCGTTGCGCAGCTGTCTGCCGACCTCGATTGTTGTGAGACCGAGGCTCTCTCCCCATTTGTTCACCTTGAAATTGAACTGGATCTTGCCCGGCGTATAGCCATCATCGACATCTTTAACCTGCTCGAAATCTTCCAGCCTGGCCGCCAGTGCACCACTCGCCTGATCCAGAACGGCGATATCCCGGTGGCTGAGCTCCACGGAAATGGATGCACCGCTCCCCGGTCCACCTCGATCCGACTCATAGAGCAGCGATTGCAGGCCGATGATTGTCCCGGTTTCCTGTCGCCAGAGTGCAGTGACCGCCTCAGTGCTCAACGGCCGAACATCAGGCGATGTGAGGTTGCCGTTTACTTCCACTATGTTGCCGTTGATGGTGGCATACACTGATTCCAGCAATTGTTCTTTGCCATTATTCTCGGCCATTTTTTCAAGCCCGTCGATCAACTGGTTCTGGACCCGCATCATTTCTCCAGTGGGACTGCCATAGGGCAAGGTCGCTGTGGCGACCGCCCGGTCCGATTCTACCCGGGGGGAAAGAATCATGCGCATACGACCACTTTTGACATAGCCGGCGGTCACGATCAAAACGGCGAGTAGCAGGGCGACGGTGAGGTATCGATAACGAAGAATGCCTGCAAGCTGTGGTCCGTAAATATTGCGGATGAAATAGAGCACCTTACGGCCGAACGCCTGCTGCAGACCACCGAGAAATCGGGTAATCTTGTTGCCGCCGTTTGTTCGGCTGTGGGCCAGATGTGAAGGCAGGATGAGCAACGATTCGAGCCATGAGATAAGAAAAACGACTATCACCACCACCGGGATGACTCGCCATACCTTACCCATTACACCCGGCACCAGGGCCAGAGGGAAAAAGGCGACGATATTGGTCAGGATGCTGAAGGCGATAGGGGTTGCTACATCCTTTGCTCCCTGGATAGCCGCGTCGATACGATGCAAACCCTGCTGTCTGTATTCATAGATATTTTCACCGGCTATAATGGCGTCATCGACCACAATGCCGAGGGCAACAATGAAGGCAAACATGGAAATCATGTTGATGGATACATCGAAAAAAGGCAGAAACAACAAACCACCCAAAAAAGAGATGGGAATGCCCATCGTTACCCAGAAGGCCAGTTTCAGTTCCAGGAAAATGCCTAAGAGGACGAGCACAAGCGTCAGGCCGATAAAGGCATTTTTGAGGAGCAGCTCAAGGCGCTGCTGGTACATTTCTGAGCGGTCACTGGTGATGGCCCAACTGACGGCCGGTGGTAAATCCACTGCAATATCTTCCATTGCCTGCCGTGTTGCCTCGGAAACGCCGATAGGAGTTTGATCGCCAACCCGGTAGACCAGCAACTGCATGGAAGGCTTTCTGTCGAAGGTATCAAAACGGGTGGCATCCTCAAAGCTTTCGTACACTTGGGCGACATCCCCCAGGTGGACAATGGAGCCGCTCTCAGCCGTAATTATCGGGATTTGAGAAAATTCTTTTGCCCAGGTGCGCCGGTTTTTCACCCGCAACAGGACTTCTCCGGCTGCGGTTTCCAGCTTTCCGCCCGGGAGTTCGAGAGAAGCCTCGTCAATTATCTTGGCAATCCCGGCCAGAGTCAGGTGGTACTTCCGTAAATTTTCCAGTGGTACCGCCACCTCGATTTCATAGTCCCGGCCATTATTCAGATCAACCTGGGTGATACCTTTACTCTGCAGAAGTCTGTCCCGCACCTCTTCCACCACTTCACGCAGGGTACGTTCGGGAACGTCACCATAGAGGGTCAGTCGCAGAACCTGACGTTTTATCGCATCTAAGGAGATGACCGGATCTTCGGCATCAACCGGAAAGGTTGTTATCCTGTCTACTTCCTGTTTAATATCCTGGAATATCTTTTGCGAGTCGGCATCGTCACGGAGCTCAGCCCGAATCTGGGCGTATCCTTCGCCGGCGGTAGCATAAACTTCTTTGATGCCGTCTATGCCA
>CBDTUM010000173.1:0-8586 GCA_965363495.1 uncultured Desulfopila sp. | reverse complement strand
TGGGTGGCCGGAATGGAGTGGAATCACTGGCCGGGATCATCTGGAATACTCACTTATGGGGCATAATTGGGAATCCCGTTAAAATCGGGAACGGTCCCGCCGCTGTAATCCTTCCTCATATATGAGGAACACTTTTGACAAGATGAGCCACTGTGTTGCGCAATTCACGGGAAGGCTGTCAATTAAGTGGAGGAGAGTCAGAAGACCGGCCTGGAATATGGATAGTGAAACTTCGTGGAATATAGTTTGCTATCAGATCACGCGGAAAAAGGGCAATCCCCGGATCATTCATTTTTGAATTGGTCTGGGGATTTTTTTTCCAGGCCTCAACTGAAGATTAGAATTCATGGAGTCTTGGTAAGTTTTAAATTGCCAAAACAGCAACCATTGAAGCCGGTCCTTACGGGGAATCCAATTCAAATCGAGATGAAGACCATCGCGCCCAGAGAAGTTGTTCCGAAAAAGCCGGAAGAACAGAAGACGGCAGAAATTATACCAAACACTGTCTCTCGCCCAAAAGAGGTTCCCCTTAAAAAGAGCAGCACACCGCCGATACTTACCCCCGAACAACAAAAAAAAGTAATTATAAAACCCGATCAAACAGACAAAGAAGAAGTTTTCAAAAAAAGACATAAAGAAATTGACGTGCAACAGGCACAACTTGAAAACCAGTTAAACAATACTATTGCGACACACCATAAGAGCACAGTTGCAAAGAATTATGAAAAAGAGCTTGAAGAAAAGCTACCGACAGAAACAAAATCGGTAGCCCCAATATATACCAAAGCAATGCCAATGTATCGGCAAAACAAGCAGCCGGTATATCCAGTGATGGCAAGACGGAGGGGGTATGAAGGCAAGGTATTGTTGCATGTGATGGTTGATGCGAAAGGCCTGGTCTCTGACGTTAAAATTAAAAACTCCAGTGGCCATCTCAGTCTGGATAGAGTGGCTTTGCAGTCTGTAAAAAACTGGTTATTTACACCGGCAACCGAGGGCGATCGGCCTGTGGCCATGTGGGTTGATGTCCCCATTCACTTCCAGTTGCAATAAAATGGTACAAAATGGAAAAGTCAGCAGGAAAAGCTCTCTTATGAAAATATTCGGTGTAGCACTGCTTCTCTCTTGTTTTTTCCTTTACCGTAACTGTTGCTCCGGCACGTGCGAAGCGGATGGTTGATCAAACAGGGGAACAGATTGATGTGCCAACACATCCTGAGCGAGTGATATCATTGGCGCCAAGCTTAACCGAGATGATTTTCTCATTGCAGGTAGAAGACAAGCTGGTAGGGGCTACCAGCTACAGTAATTATCCTGCGGCAGCAAGAAAACTTCCCAGGGTGGGCTCGTATGTTCAGCTTGACCTTGAGAGAATCGTCGCAATGAAACCTGATTTATGCATTGCCATAAAGGATGGCAATCCACGTCGTACGGTTGATGCCATTAAGGCTCTCGGTATTCCTGTTTTCGCTATAGATCCCCGCAGCATCGAACAGATTATGGACGCTTTTCGTTTGCTGGGTGATATCCTTGGAGCATCAAAAAAGGCAGAAGAGCTGGTGTCTGATATGGAACATCGGCTTCTTAAGGTAAAAGAAAAAGTAGCTTCTAGCCGTGTCAGGCCCCGTGTTTTTTTCAAATCGCCGATATTCCAATAGTCTCAGCTGGACAGAATAGCTATATAGACAGACTTATCACGCTTGCTGGCGGCAGCAAGCTTGCCGGTAATTTGTCAGAATACCCACGTTTTTCATGGGAAAATATAATGCTGCTGCAACCCGAAGTTGTAATAATTAGCTCAATGGCAGGAGGTAAATCTCCTGAACTTTTAAAAGCCAGCTGGCAGCGGTGGCCGGAGATCCCTGCTGTTAGAAATAATCAGATCTTTGTGGTCAATGCCGATCTTTTCAATCGCCCAACTGTCAGATTGATTGCCGGTCTTGAAATATTGGCCGATATATTACACCCCCAGTTTTCAGGAGAAACCAGTGCAAAATAAAACGGGAAGCCTGTCATTTCCTTCGGTAACGAGAAGGCTCCCTGTCGTCTGTCTGGTTTTGTCTGCTGTTTTTATTTTGAGCGTTCTAACGGCCTTGGCCAATGGTCCATCTTCGATCAGCATAAGAGAAATATTTTCACTTGTCAGTGGAGGAGATTCAACTGACGCGACAGCCAGTACCATTCTCTGGAAAATTCGCTTGCCAAGGGTCATTCTGGCAGCTCTTGTTGGTGCAACCCTGTCATTGGGCGGCATGGTTTTTCAGGCATTATTGCGAAATCCATTGGCAGAACCATATATTCTTGGCGTATCTGGTGGTTCAGCCGTTGGCGCAATTAGCGGAATACTAGTAGGGGTATCTTTTTTTCCAGGGGTGACACTTTTTTCATTTTTGGGGTCAATGTTGACATTGGGTGCTGTTCTTGTCCTCTCCGGCAGCCGTACCTCAACCAGCAAGGATTCATTACTCCTTGGAGGAGTGATGATGAATGCTTTCTGCGGGGCATTGATTATGTTTCTGATCTCAATGAGTCAGGGCTCCAAGGTGCAGGAAATTATTTATTGGTTGATGGGCGATCTTTCCATGGCGAGCAGCAGTAATTTATATCTATTACTGCTCTGTCTCCCGTGTTTTGTGGTGATATTGATTCTTGCAAGGCCTCTAAATATTATTTTGACAGGTCGAGACGCCGCCATTGCCATGGGGGTTAATGTTCGTCTCATCTCAACGATCCTGCTGATTACAACATCAATGATGGTCAGTCTGGCTGTCTGTCAGTCTGGTCTTATCGGCTTTGTAGGTTTATTGATTCCCCACCTTTTTCGATTGTTTTTGGGTGCAGACCATCGCCTTCTTGGGCCAAGCTGTATTCTCGGCGGCGCCAGCTTTTTAGTCATTTGTGACCTGATCGCAAGGACTTTACCTGAGCATGGAGAGATGCCGGTTGGCATCATTACAGCCCTTATAGGTGCGCCGCTTTTTATCTTGCTGCTCTGGAGAGCGAGACGATGACTGCTCTTGACCTAGGCAATATCTCTCTTCGATATGATAAAGACATAGTCGTCGACAAGGTCTCTTTTTCAACTGATGTCGGTGAATTTTTTATGATACTTGGCCCCAATGGAGCCGGGAAATCATCAATTTTGAAATTAATTGCCGGGATTGAACAGCCACAATCCGGCCAGATACATATTCTTGATCGGCAAAGACCAAATATTCGGCCCGAGACCTTGCCAGGGTAGTGGCTTTTGTTGCCCAGCAGGCGCCGATAGACTTCCCTTTTTCAGTTGCTGAGACAGTTCTTATGGGACGGTCTCCTCATCTGGGCTTATTTGGTGTTGAAGGTGAGAGGGATTATGCACTGGCCGCAGAAGCGATGGCTTTTACCGGGGTGGAGCAATTTGCAAACAGACGTCTTGATCAACTTTCGGGAGGGGAATGGCAACGGGTAATGATTGCCCGGGCCATATGCCAGGAACCGCAAATTATATTACTGGATGAGCCGACAACCGCCCTGGATCCTGCCCATCAGTTGAAGATCATGGACCTTCTTGAGAAATTTAGAAAAGGAAAAAAGACAACTGTAATAATGGTCTCTCATGATTTGAACCTGGCGGCCATGTATTCAGACCGTTTGCTGATACTCAAAAACGGCCATGTGGTTGTTATAGATACCCCTGGGGAGGTTTTTACTCAGGAGTACATAGAAAAAAGTTATGAATGTAATCTGCTGATAGACGAAAACCCTGTGGGTAACGTCCCAAGAGTTATGCTTGTTCCCGAAAAATTTAAAAACTATGTTTGAGCTTAGACGCTTTTTGTCTGCTCCTGATGACCGATCTCATGCCCTGCAGGCTATTGGTTGTCACTTCATTTGGTACGACGAATTTTAAGGCTTCATTCCGGTTAGAGACAGAATGTCCTAACTGGAAAAAAGTTGATGTCATTCTGGGTGGAAAAGACCTGGATGTAATGAAGGAACTATTTACAAATAAACAAACAGGAACCCTTGATTCTCAGGTGCTGGATATCTCCTTTAAAACAATACCTCATGTATCCTGTCCCGTAATATCAGGAATTCTGAAAGCATTGGAAGTGAGCGTCGGTCTGGCTCTTCCTAAAAATGCAGCCATCACATTTATAAAATAATATGTACCACTACTGATCCACTTTGGAGTGATTACTTTTTTGTCTAACGTTTAGCTTTCAAGAGCAGGTTGAGGGAGCACTGCCCTTGAGATAAAAAAGAATCCCGCTTGTCGAGGTTGGATATTTCGGGATTTCTTTTAAGAAAGACTCGCAGGCACAACCAGAACCGGGACTTTCGATTTTTTCATTACTGATTTTATATTTTTGCCAACGGCACTCCCGGACAATAAGCCCTTGCCGGCGCCCATGACAATCAGATCGCATTGAGATTCAACCGTTTGCTTAAGGATTAATTCGATCACATCGCCATCCTTGACCACAATCTCATATTCAGGGATTACGAAGTTTTCATCCTCTTTTTTGTTTTCCTGGGCGAATTCGCTGAGAATAGTCCGCACCATCTGTTTGGGCGTCACCTTGCCGACAAGGGCGTGCCTTGCTTCTTCCCTGTTGTTTTTTAATATTGTCTGCCATTGATCTTGGCCAAAGAGGCTCGATACATAGCTTTCATAGCTGTTGGAAGGTCCCTCCATGACATGGAACAAAATAAGCTTTGCACCAAACTGCGTTGCCAGCATGGCGGCTTGTTTGAAAGCAGCACGACTGGCTGTGGAGAGGTTTGACGTAAACAGGATCGTTTTGTATCCATTTGACATAATATACTATTCCTTATTAAAACGAAGCGCATGTGCGATGCAGGTTTTCATCGAGTGTCTGATCTTCATCTTAAGGACAAAGATCATGCTTACCACAATGTGTGGTTATCCGAGCAAGAGACTCCAAGGGTTTCCATAAAAATATATCGAATATCACAGAATAACAACAGGAATTCCCTCTGTGGGTAATTTTATAGAGAGGTGCTCTTGGCTCAATTCCTGGTCCCGCACCATTTTATAGAAGAAATTTAAGGCGGTTAGAGTTTGGCTACGGTCATTGTCTTTTTCTGGTCATTGCGTAGAAAAAATGAACTGAATTAAGACAACAGCAAGGAATTGGCAAAACTGATAATCGGCACGATTACCTTGGACAGGAGGCCGCTGAAGGCCAGGACAAGGATAATTACAAAGCCGAAGCGCTCTATCCGCATGTACGACATGGCTAGATTGTCGGGAAGCAGGCCCATCAGAATACGGCTTCCGTCGAGAGGCGGAATGGGCAGAAAATTGAAAATGCACAGGACCAGATTGATCCAGACACTGGCTATCAGCATCGAATTGAGCGGTACGAGGATGGCCTCGGCTGCTGCAGAGTAAGGGAGAATATTGGCCAGCATCCAGACGCCTTTGGTCAATAACGCACTGGCGAATGCTATCGCCAGATTGGTTACTGGACCCGCCAGGGCCACCCATAACATACCTTTTCTGGGGTTTTGAAAGTAGTTTGGATTGACGGGCACCGGCTTGGCCCAGCCGAATTTTATGAAGAAGAAGGCTATGGTGCCCAGAGGATCCAAATGTTTTAAAGGGTTCAGTGTCAATCTTCCTGCATCCTTCGCGGTCGGGTCGCCGAGACGATAGGCGACATAGCCGTGGGCGAACTCATGCAAGGTCAGGGCAAAAAGCAGTGGCGGGGCGAGGATGATGAGCTGGGAAATAAAGTGGTTCATTGTCAGATGTCTAAAAAATTTGTGATGCTTCGTAATGTCTCATGCCAGTCAAGATACCTTAAGCATTGTAGAGTATCGTACCTCTTGTTTTGTCGTATCTGGGCAAAAAACACCTTCTCTCAGGTAAGGTTTGGCCTGCTCCTGCCCTGTTACCGCCGGGGAAACTTCTTTTGCACGAGTGCAGTTGCTTCCTCTGCCACCATTGCTGGATTGTCAAGTTGCATGTTTTTCAGGTAACTGAGAATTTTTTTGAATTGTGGGCCAGCTCTGTAGCCTATGGCCATTAAATCGTTGCCCGTAAGGCCGGCTTCGACATGTCTGAGCGAGGTTACATAAAGCGATATAGCTTTTTTGACATGGTTTTTTCGGGCGATGGCCATCATGTACAGCAGACCCTCAAGGCTGATCCCTTCAAAAATGGCGACTATTTTGCTGTTTTTATAATTAATTTCTCGAGATAAGCGATGCATTGCCTGATACGTGCGCTCTTTTTGGTCCAGCAGATATTCCGTTGTTTTGGCTGTTTCTGCAAATCTTGTGCAGAATGCCGACAATTCGCTCAGCTCGGACCGTGACATGATCGCCAGGAGGTAGACCACCCAGTTTCGACAGGACTCATCGAGGTAGAGGAGGCGGAACCAGGAAATGGCCCGCTGGGACTGGGTGAGAATGTGCATGAATCGTCGGTCGATCTGGTAGTGTGGGCGAAGGTCGGGCCAGAGAAACTGAAACAGGTCGAAATCGGCCAGCCGTTGGATGGCAGGGAGCGGATTTTCTTCAGAAAAAATGATTTTCAGTTCCGCTAAAAAACGAGGATCGCTACTTTTACCAAAAAGTTTCATGTTGACGGCGTTGACAATCAGTCGTTTGGTATGGGGAGAGATCTGAAAATCCATCCGTTTTTCAAAGCGAACAGCTCGAAATATTCTGCTTGGATCTTCAACAAAACTAAGGTTATGGAGCACCTTTATGGACTTTTGTTTCAGGTCGTTCTGGCTGTTGAAAAAGTCGATCAGCGTACCGAAGTGTTCTTGGTTGAGCTGAAGAGCCATGGCGTTGATGGTGAAGTCGCGGCGGTACAGATCAAGCTTTATGGACGACAGTTCAACCGTCGGCATCGCCGCTGGATATTCATAATATTCGAGCCGCGCTGTAGCGATATCTATTTTGAAATCATTGGACAAAAGGACTACTGCGGTCTTGAACCGATCATGGGTTCGGTATCGGCCCCCCAGGTGAGCCGCCAGTGCTTTGGCGAAAGCGATGCCGTCTCCCTCAATGACAATATCAAGATCAAGGTTCGGCTTTTTCAGCAACAGGTCGCGGACAAAGCCGCCGACAGCAAAGGCATTGTTGTTCATCTTGTCAGCCACTTCACCAATGGTCTGGAGCAGCTGGGTCATTTCTTTGCTTAAACAATCGACAATAAGAGCGTTCAGCTTTCTTGTTCTTTCCAGGGACGGGTGATCGGCTTCGTGTAAAAGGTCCTTCGGCAGATGGGCCGGATCGTTGACCAGTCTGTTCAGTAAATCGGTCCGGGTGATAACCCCCATAAGGGTGTTGTTCTCGACAATGGGAATGAGGCGCTGCCTGTTTTCAATGATCAATTCCTGGATATCGGCCAGTGTTGCCTTCAGAGGCAGGGTCTTGGCATCGCTGGTCATATAATCGCTGACCGGACGGTCGCCAAGAGCGTGGTGCATCGCTTTTTCGACCACCTGGCGGGTGATGATGCCCAGGATGGGGTGGTTGACATCAGGTGCTGTTGGGGTGTCCATCCTTACCGGGGCGGCGGTTATGTTATACCTGGTAAGCAGTGCATTGGCCACGGCAATGGTAGAATACGGCGTGATGGTAATGGCCGGCTTTGACATCATTTCGCAGGCAATAGGCTGGGGAAGGATATGTCGATGCAGGGTATGGATCAATTTTTCCTGCGCTTCGATCAGGGTCATTTCCTTGAGCGTTGCCGAGGCCGCTGTGGCATGGCCGCCACCGCCGAGGTCACGGGCAATGATGCCCACATCCACATCGGCAATACGACTGCGGGCGATCATGTATATCCGTCCGCCCATGGAGATCAGGGCAAAGAGAACGTTGAGGTTCTCCATGGTCATGAACCTCTTGACGATCAGGGCAAATTGATCCACATAGTCGAGAAAAGAGTGCGTTATTACAACGATGGGAATGTCCTGGATGGTATACTGTTTGGCGCTCTTCATCAACTCATGCAGGATGGAAATCTGTGCTGAAGTGAGTTCATGGGTGATAAACTGAGCTACCAGGTCGAGTTTGGCACCTTTTTCTACCAGCCATGCCGCGGCTATGAGATCTTCCGGGGTAGTGGTCAGATGGGTGAGACAGCCGGTATCTTCGTATATGCCAAGGGCCAGTATCGTCGCTTCTGTCGGGGTGATAGTGATCTTCTGTTCCTTCAGGATGTTGACCAGCAGCGTCGTGGTGGAGCCGAAGTTCTCGATTACTTCAACTTCGCCCTGGATATCACCGCTCTGTTGCAGGTGGTGATCGTAGAGATGGAGTTTTATCCCGGGATTCGTCAAACATTCTTTGAAAGGACCGATTCTCTCGGAAGAACGGGTATCGACCAGGATGAGGGTGTCGACTTTCTTCAGATCGATATCTTTTATCTTTACGAAATCATAGACATAGGGCAGGCTTTGCGCGATGAAATCGCGGACATTTTTTTCCTGAGATCCTGAAAAGGCAATGACCGCGTCCGGATAGATTTTTTTGGCAGCGACCATTGAGGCAAGGCCGTCAAAGTCGGAGTTGATATGGGTGGTAATAAGGCGCATAGGATGTGTGTCGAAG
>CBDTUM010000172.1:0-8607 GCA_965363495.1 uncultured Desulfopila sp. | reverse complement strand
ATCCCGGCTGAACTCGATCAGACTAGTTCTATTCGTTTTTTGGTCACCTCACCCTCCTCGCCGCCCGGCCAGTGCAGATCAACCACGATTTTAGCAGGGCCGCCGCCCTGAGGGACGTTGACCCGGACCATGAGAAAATTTTTCAAACCAGCCATGGCATACAGCCGCTCGCAGGTGATGAGGTTGCCGTTTTTATCGGTATACCCATCCATGGGACCGCTGGAGGAGATGCCGAGCATGCTGAGTTTCGGCGCCGGCTTGCGGGAGATGGCGCTTGAGGTGACCTGATGGACGCAGGCCGCTGGGTAGGTCCGGTGTCGCAGTTTGAAGGCCGAGGCCGAATGGACATCACCGCTGAGAAAAACCAGCTTTTTGTCGGTGGTGTTAATCCTTTTGAAAACCGATTCGAGCAGCTGGTTTCGCTCCCACCAGTTGGTTTCATGACCCCATTCATCCATGAAATCATCCTTGGATTCACCAAGATCGGCAAAGTTGACCAGCCATTCGACCCAGTGGATGATCGGCACCGGAGAGATCACGAACAGGGCTTTGGCCTGATCGACCTCGGGCCCGTTTAACCAGGTGCAGAACCGGTCGAACTGCTCCTTGCCAAGAATAATATTCGGGTCCTGCTGATCCTTTTTCTTGCCCTTGTTCTTTTCCACGTCATGATGGCCACGCATGTCGAGCACGTAAAATGCCGAGTCACCCTGGTTGAAGGCGTAATCCCACTGGTAGTTGTCAGGGTCGCTCACTTTGCCGGGCGTGGCGGGATTGTGGCTGTGCTGATACTCGAAGTAGGCGCGGCTGGCTGCCCTCCACATCAGATTGACCAGCATCCGGTTGGTCTTGCTGTCCGATTCCTCAAAAACGCCGGATATCTGGGCGGTGCGCTCCTTATAGGTCAGGGAACCCCAGCCATCCATGATTTCATGGTCATCCCACATCATATATTGCGGGTAGCGTTCAAACACATTGCGCAGCGCAGGCACGCTCCAGTAGACCCGGTAATACCAGCGATAGATGTTGAGCAAATAGAGTTCGATGCCGGCCTGGTCGTACTTGTTCGTGCCCTTGGCATAGGTGGCGAGCAAGGCCTCCTTATTTTCCTTCAGCCATGTCCAGATATCGAGAAAATTGTTTTTCTTGTTAGTGTCGACGTAGATCTGATCACCGCCGCCGATAACGAACTGGGCACGGGCGTCTTGTAGTTGCTCGGCCAGGAGCGGCCAGGCGCCGGCATCGCCACCGGCACTGATGTGGTCGTGACAGCTATAAAAGCCAAAGTTCGTACCTGCTTCGGCACCGGCCAGGGTGCGGAATGAGTGCGGAAAATCGCTGCCGATCTCCGTGCGCCGGGCAATGACAGCAGCATCGGTCTGGTCGGTGACCAGGGCATAAAAGTAGGTGGTGTCGGTTTTCAGGCCGGTGACATCGAATACGGCGGTCAGGTTTGTCTCCTGGCTGATTTGCTTCTCCTGCAGGAAGACGGGTTTGATACCCTGCGCCTGCAAAAAACCGGCAATGGGTTTTTCATCGAGGCGGACCAAATCGCCGGTCAGGGGATCGCTGGTAACCACCAGAATCCAGGGTCCCTCTCGGTAGACCCGCACCCAGATGCGGCAGCGTGTTTCCGTGGTGGCGCCGATGATAGCGGCGGTGGTCAGCTTGCTGTGTTTCTGTTCGTTTGAAGTGGGATCTAAAAGTGTGGACATGGCGGGTCTCCTCGGAAAACGGGTGTGGGTGGGAGGTGCAGACTCTGATCACGCAGAATAAAACCGTGATAATCAATTAATATAAGCATTGCAAACAAAGAGTTAAGATCAGTTTGTCTTTTTGCGTTGTTGTTGCCGCAGCGATTTTTTTAACAACGATGCAATGCACGCGTTATGATCAAACATTAAGAGTTGCCGGCAACCAAGGTTGTCTTCTGCTGTATGGGGTTTCTTTAAACAAAGGTACATAAACTACCGCAGGAATTCGGTCAGTGTCTGAATAGGTTTAGCGGACCAATAAAACGGGCGTAAAGTTCAGTCCTTCAGTAAGGCTGGAAAGAGATTAACAGTAGGAAAGTTAACCAGTCGGTCACTGTATGACATCTGATCTTGGATATGGCAATATTTGCTCCGCTAAATCAGCCACGATGGATTTCCATTGGCGGAACTAATACTCCTTGGCAGAAGATTTATAACTTAACCGTTTGTTCATTTTTTCGACATATGTATGGACATAGATCTCACTTTGACAATTTATACCTCACAACTATTAAGAGTTTATCAATCCGGGCTGTCGGATGGTCGTTCTCCATGGTCATCAGGGCACTGTTCCGGCATCAACAGTGCCGGCCAGGACAGTATGGACGACCCCTTCATGAGTGCCACCATAATGCAGCGAGGAAAAGTCGGAGAACGGGTCGTTTTGAAAGGTAAGTTTTTCTGACAGGAAAAAAAGCATTTCAAACTATTGATGCTCCCAGAATATTGGAAGTAAGGATAGCATCTCTTCATGGAGAGAACGCTGTTTGCTCTGATCACCAAGTCAACATAGCTCTATTGAAATGCGACATGGCTGGTAACGATACGAGGTTGATCCAGGGAAAGGACCTCGGGCTCGATCCGCTGCAGTTCCTCGACATTCCAGCTGCCGTTGCGCTCGAGTAGCGCCAGAGCCTCGGCCTTGGACGGTGCCAGCACCGTAACGTCAGCCTGTAGATAATTTTCCTTGTGGATATGCGGCTCATCCAGCATGGACCAGCTGGAAAAGCGTTTGCTGTGGCGCCAGATAAAAAGTAACATCGTTTTCCTCCGTAAAATCGATAATGTATAAAATGGGGACGGAACTATTTAATATTTTCAATTACCGCATCCCTGAGAGGGCCTGAGTAGACAAAATCTTTGTCACTAAAAGCAATATTTACAAAGTATTGCTAATTTTTTATTGTATCTTTGCTGTTAGTTTTTTTAATCTCATTTTAAGCTGTTAACTATCCTACACTGGAGGTAAAAATGGAATATGAATACCTTGTAGACACGTATGAAACAGAGCGGCTAAAAACTTTAAGTGTTTGGAGTATGTTCGAGGATGACGATCTGAGCATCCGCCCAAAACCGCTGAATGAAAGAGACCGTAATCCCTTGGAACATATGATTCACCAGTGTATGGGAGAAAACAAGTGGTTCTGTGAAATGCTCGGCATTGATGTCGGTGCAGCGCCTCTACCTTCAGAGGAAACGCGTATTGAGTTCATTAAACAATATAATCTTGATTCTGAAAAAAGGTTGGCAGTGTTACGGGAAAAAAATACCGCCTGGTGGGGAGAAGAAGTTGCCTTTTTTGAGACAAGCAGAACAAGAGCCTGGGTTCTTCTGAGGCGGATAGCTCACACAGCCCATCATCGCGGAGAACAATCGGTTTTGCTACGGCTGTTTGGGAGAACAGTGTACAGTATTTATGGTCCATCCGCTGCTACTGGTGGTCTGCCGATACATGGCGCAACTACTATTTACGCGTACCAGGACGTAGATTCTCTCATTGACGGAGAAATAAGAGGCGGCTTAAAAGCATCCTTGCCGGGACCGGGAGATAAACCGTGTACCGAACGTCCCGATTAATAGGAATCAAAGGGTAATGAGAAGGACAACGTAACCAGTTGCATTCAGTTAAGGTCATGGAAGAAGATTTAAAAAATGTCGTGCATACAGATGATTATTGACAGGCTGATTGCTTATATGTATTCGCTTTGTTTGCAACGCTCTGAACAAATAAATGGGATGGCATCGAGTAGCAAGATAAACGGGATACCTTACATATCAAACGAATCCGGGGGAAAAGGTCATGAGTAAACCACGTTATTACATGGTGATAATGGTTTTCTTTCTAGCCCTCGTTGCAGGGGTATGCGTGCTTCTATACCTTCCTCTGCGGCAAGCTTTTATGGCCAATTGGGGGTTCAATACGATGATATTTGGGGCACTGGCCATCGGCGTCTTCCTTAACTTTCGCCGGGTGGTGGTCTTGGGGCCGGAAATAAGCTGGATTGAAATTTTCCGAACTGGAACTTCCGGGCTGTCGGTGGCTGAGAGTCCGCAGCTGCTGAGGCCGCTGGCTAAGCATCTTGATGGCATGCACCGGGACCGCTTCAGCCTATCGGTGTTATCGCTGCAGACTGTTCTTGACGGCATTCGCGGACGGATGGATGAATCCCGCGAGATCTCGAGGTATCTCATCAGTCTGCTGGTTTTTCTTGGCCTGCTCGGGACTTTCTGGGGGTTGCTTGGCACCATCGGCGCGGTAAGTTCGGTGGTCGGAGGGCTGGAAGTCGGCTCCGGCGATTTCAATCTGATGTTTCAAACGATGAAAGCCGGTTTGCAGGAACCGTTGAAGGGCATGGGCACTGCTTTCAGTTCCTCGCTCTTTGGCTTGGGCGGCTCCCTGATTCTTGGCTTTCTCGATATCCAGGCAAACCACGCCCAAAACCGCTTCTTCAACGAGCTTGAAGAGTGGCTTTCCGGGGTGACGCAACTCGTTGACCGGAGGAAGAAGACGACCTCCAGGGATCAGGACAGCCTGACACCAATCGACCCAGGACAGCAAAAGCTCGATTCCTTGCTGGAAGAACTGCGTCGGATGAATGATCTTCAGGCGGCAAGGATGAAAGAAGAGAAGGCTATATCGTCCACGAATGCTACCTGCGACGACAATAAGCGATAAAAGACTATGGCTGCCAGGTACCGATATTCCCAACAATCGCCAAGCATATGGCCGGGCTATGTCGATGCTTTATCGGCCCTGCTGATGGTGGTGATCTTCGTTCTGTTGATATTCACCTTCTCTCAGTTCATCCTAAGCTATATCCTTTCCGGCCAAAACACTGAGCTGCAATCGTTGCACGCCCGTATAGCTGAAATAACCGAGTTGCTGGGCCTTGAACGAAACAGGAACGAGCAGATGGTGGGGCAGATCGCTTCTCTGTCATCGCAGATTGAAGTACTCACTCTAGACCGGACCAAACTTCGCGGTGAAATCGACGAGCTCGAAGCACAAAACGAAACGGACAAGGAGGAAAGGGAACGGCAGTTGCTAACCATTGCCAGCCTGCAGCAGGATATCAACGCCCTGCAGGCTCTGCGCCTGGAACTAGAGCAAAAGATCGCCGAAACTGTAGCGGGGCTGGAACGGGAGCAACAGCTGACCATGTCCCTGAGAGATCGGAGCAAAGCCCTGGAGGCCAGTCTGGCGGATGAACAGGAAAAGACTCTGCTTGCCCAGCAGAACGTCGAACAGAGCGATATCCGGATCCAGGCGCTGTCCGCATTGATCGCTGAGCAAAAGAAAAGCATTGACAAGGAGCAGCGTCTCACTGCCGATGCCAGAGCCGAGGTGGCGCTGCTCAAGCAGCAGTTGGCGCAATTGCACAGTCAACTGGAGGAGATTAGCACCGCCCTAAGCGCCTCCGAGGCGACGCGGACCGAGCAGCAGGAGAAAATCCGCGACCTCGGCAATCGCCTCAATGTCGAACTGGCCAGGAAAGTTAACGAACTTGAGCGTTACCGCTCCGATTTCTTCGGCCGTTTACGGAAAATTATCGGGGACAATCCGGTTATCCGTATCGAAGGCGACAGGTTTCTGCTCCAGGCCGAATTGCTCTTTCCCTCCGGGACGGCCGAACTGGGTGAACAGGGGAGGGTGCAACTTAAGAAGGTGGCGGCAGTACTTCTTCAGCTGATTCCCTCAATCCCAGCCGATCTGCCATGGATTCTGAGAGTAGACGGACATACCGACCGGGTACCGATTCGTTCTGAAAAATTTGCCTCAAACTGGGAACTGTCTATGGCCCGGGCCGTTTCTGTCGTTCGCTATCTTGCCGAACAAGGGGTGCCTGAGGAACGGATGGCCGCAGCCGGCTTCAGCAAGTTCCATCCCATCGATCCGGCCGATAATGAGGCGGCATATCGTAAAAACCGTCGCATCGAAATCAAACTAACCTCTCGCTAACTTGGGATACTCGCACTAACAATACAAACTTGAAAGACAGTGTATTGAAACAGTATCTTCTCATATCGCAGACAGGGTCTTAGGTTCCTTTATAGATGGGCCCTTCCACCGCCATTTTTGTCGCAACGGAAAGAGTGAGGTAGGTTGAAATTGGTGTCTCAGTTCTTCAGGAAATCAAGATTTCTGATAAATCACCTAATAGTGCTAGTGCATTTTGAAAAGCAAAATTTTCAAGACCATTGCCGAGATGGAAATATCAATAATTGAGAGTACTCCCTTTGCAGCTGGTTTTTTGGGAAGAGTTTTGGAATTTTAACCTATTACTTACTAAGCAATTCCAATTTAGTTACGTTTTTTATTGGCACAAGCCACAAGAGATGCCTATCAGTTTAAAAGACAACTTTTTAAAAACGCTTATGGGTAATTCCTGGTGAAGAGAGTCGCATGCTGTTCTGATTCATTGGTGTTCCCGATGGACACCAAGTGCTATATGAAGATGTTTGCGGGTAATATTCATTGAGTTTTATAAACAAAAAACGACAAAAAGGAGATCTGATATGTCTGAAACCACAGCTGTCGAACAACCGGAGAAAACGCCCCTTGAGAGATCGAGGGACATTCTTTCGCAAATCAAGGAAATGCAGCACTATTCAATCTCAAACATCGAAAAGCTTACCGGCTTCTACCTGGAAATCGAAGATGAGCTGAAGCAGAAAGAAATCGCAGAAAAGATTGAAGAACTCCTAGATAAACAACACAGCTTCAATGATAGTGTGGGCGAAGTTATCATTTCTTACGAAAACGAGTTGAACAAATTGGAGGAAGAAAGTTGATCGCACCGTAGGCCGTTAACAGAAATATTCTCTTTATGGTGCAGTGCTAGACTGTCTTCGCCTAAACAAGCTAGCCTGTAAGAAGCCAGCCTGCAATGGTGACCTATTTGGCAATTAACTTGCAAAGCTCTATGCCTTCCCCCCAACCCTGATCTACTCTTACAATAAATAGATCGGGGTTGGTAACTACAGCAAGAGGTGGAATACACCCAGACTAATTCTGCATCACCTGGATTGCACTCCTGAATGCGCTCTAAATGGAGTGTCCAACGCGCCAAAATAGTGCAAAAAGCACGTCGGTTGAACGTAGGAAACCATGGATACGAGGGTCTTCAAGCTGTCCTGGAAGGGGAGCAGGACACACAAAATATATAAGATGAGCTCATCAATATTTCTATTAATTTTGTATGTCATAATAGTTTCCATTTATCACAATAAGCGCTATCTAACTGACGTTAAATTCTGTAATGTTATCCTTGCTTTATTAATTTTGATTTCAATGTAATTGCAAAAATAAACATCTAACCCCTTTTCGCTCTAAACCTCTTATGATCCACACCGCCTACACATTACGTCCTGGATTCGTTGAAGAATTATCGAGACGAATCCATCTGCTGATTAAATCAACTGTACCAAACACAATTGTTGGCAGCATCTTCCAGAATATTCCCTTAATTCCCTCGCAACTCCTTATTTCGCAAATCATCGACGCTGCTGTATGGACAAGCTTTGCCACCGACGAAGGGAATTCTGTGACCGTATCGATCATCCTCAGTCCAGCAGAAGACTCATTCGATACGTTCATCTTCGACAAGCCAATCAGCTTTGACGTCAACAACCTCGTAAAATTAGGTGCGGCGCTTGAAAATCCACGGGCTGATATTTCTGTCTGGCCTAACGATGAAAATAAATTAGTTGTCTGGGGATTTAGAACACGTTCTGTCGGCACACTTCTCCCCAGCCTATGTGTAGAAGCTATGGCGCCAGGGAGTGTGTTGATAACTTTTGGAGGAAAAAGCCTTGCGGCACTGTTTGGCAATGAGGCGTTTTTTACTGATCACTCTTCCTTGATAAGAGCAGTCATACCTAAGCTCTCATCACAAAAAGATCAACAGAGCGATAAAATACTGTGTTTGATGCGTTATATGTCGCTCTTAAACACCGCGAGACAAATGCGTGCACATGCCAGAGGAGGGACTTTGCTGGTGGTACCTGAGGATAGCGAATGGCAAAGTTCGATTGATACCCCTGTCCCATATACCGGTGGGGCAATCTTTCTTGAAAGTGATTACGATGTGACTAAAAAGCCTTCCTTGGTAACCATTGTTAAAAATTTCTTCGGTGCATCATCCCAAAGTAAAACAATTGCTGAAAGGGAGAATCTTGAACGACTGGGGCGCCAGTTGGACCAGCAGTGCAAACATATCGCCAGACTGACTGCCGTGGATGGAGCATTGGTCATGTCTTTTGACCGATTTGTCTATTGCTTTGGTGCGAAAATAACCCCTGCCCAAAACCAGACTCCTCCGGCGAATATACGCGTATCTAAACCGGTAGAGGGAGACAACGGCACAACGGTGAACTTCGTGAATTTGGGAGGAACCAGACACCAGTCAGCGGCCCATTTTGCCAATGCTCAACCAGGGGCAGTTGCCATTGTTGTCTCTCAAGATGGCCATGTCTCCTTTATATCTTCTGATCCAGACACCAACGATCTCATAGTTATTCAACAGGCCGAATTGGCTGTTATCCCTGAAGGACTGGGAGCCGCTCTATGGAC
>CBDTUM010000171.1:0-8677 GCA_965363495.1 uncultured Desulfopila sp. | reverse complement strand
TCTATCCATAGCCGGCCCCACGGTCAACTGGTGTAAATGGGCCATGGCGTGATAGAGCCCATCACTGTTGCCGCACCACCAGGTGGGGTGGTTTTCCAGCAGCAACTCTGTGCCAAGCAATTGCCGGCAAAGCTGAGGAAGGAAAGTTTTTAATATTGGCGTATCGACAAAGCCGCTACCGATAGGATTGACGATATCGATGTTTTGTTCACGACATACCTGGATGAGCCCGGCCACTCCATTGGCTGTTTCACGCCGCAGAGCAAAGGGGTCGCTGCTGAGATCGGGAATGTGGCGGAAGATGGCCTCTACAGGCTCAAGTCCGGCCAGTTTTTTTAAAAATACCTTCCCGTTGCGTACGGTGAGATCTTGTCCTTCCACCAGTGGGTACCCCAGATAGCGGGAGAGTAAGGCGTGTTCATAGTAGATACGGCTGTCAGGGCCCGGAGAAAACAGCACAATACCAGGGTCTTTTCTCCGAAGAGAGGCTCGTTGGATCAGGGCGCGGTGAAAGGTCTGGAAAAAAGGTGCTAACCGGCGAATCTGAGTTTTATGGTAGAGCTCGGAAAATACCCGCGACATGACAATGCGGTTTTCCAGGGCATAGCCAAGACCAGCAGGGTTAGAAGCATAATCACGCAGCACTCGAAAACGACCATCAAGACCACGATAGAGATCTACGGCATAGAAGGTCAGAAAACGGTTGCCAGAAGGCTGAATCCCATGGCAGGAATGCAGAAAGTTGGGATTTGCAAAGATCAGCTCAGCGGGAATACTGCCATTTTTTAACAACGCCTGCGGCCCGTAGGTGTCTGCCAGAACTTTTTCGAGCAACAGTGCCCGTTGCATCACCCCCCTTTCGATACCTGTCCATTCTCCCTCTGAAATGGGCAATGGAATCATATCAAGCGCCCAGGAGGTGGTCCGTCTGGTGGAGTCGTCGAAGGGGTTTATCGTAGCGCCATCTTCATGGCGCATGTGCCTGGCTCTCTCATGATGCTGCCTTAAATCTGCAAGATTTTTGCCGTCCAATGCGCTAAGAATTGGCTGCCAATGCTTGCGGGGCTGAGCCTTACCAGAAAATGCTTCGCAGTAGGCATTTTCTGGTAAGGCTTCCATGTCAAAGAGGGATGTTGATCTGATTTTTTGACCGGATGAACCGTTATAAGCTGTGTTACTCATAATACTGCTGATGCCTCATTGCGGTCTTAGCCACATAATGGACGACATAATTGTCGCCTCCGTCGCGTATTTACCGTTTTGGGGTCCGCAAATCAAGAGTATAAGGAAAATAACGATTGGTTTCCTCAGCCGGCACAGTGCCTAAATCGCCAGGCGTATGGCCATGAGGAATGAATCGGGCATTCCGTCGTCCTTCAGCCTCATAGGAATTAACCGGAAAGTCTTCAGCACTGCGTCCGCCGGGATGGCCAACATGATATTGACAACCACCCACTGCTCGCCCGGTCCACGTATCAAAGAGATCAATGGTAAGCGGGGCATGGACGCCAATTGTTGGATGAAAACAAGACGGTGGTTGCCATGCTCGATAACGTACCCCCCCGACAAAGACTCCGACTGTTTGCGTTGGCTGCAATGGAACACGGCGGCCATTACAGGTAACAATATAGCGTTCTTCTGTCATCCCAGAGACCTTTATCTGGATCCGTTCAAGAGATGAATCAACATAACGCGCTGTGCCACCACCACCCTGCTCCTCACCCAGTACGTGCCAGGGCTCCAGAGCCTGGCGCAATTCGATATCCATGCCCTGATAGTTCACCCTGCCGTAAATTGGGAAACGGAACTCAAAATGCGGATGGAAAAAATCCATAGATACTGGATACCCTGCCTGAGTAAGTATCTGCAAAACATCGGCAAAATCGTCGCGAATCATTTGCGGGAGCATAAAGCGATCGTGCAATCGGGTGCCCCAGCGTACCAAATCCTGACGATATGGTGTTTGCCAGAACCAACTGACAAAAGTTCGCAGCAGAAGCTGCTGGGCAAGGCTCATCCGGGCATGGGGGGGCATTTCAAAGGCACGAAATTCAAGCAAACCCAGTCGTCCGGTCGAACTGTCGGGTGAATAAAGCTTATCGATACAAAATTCTGCCCGGTGGGTATTACCAGAAACGTCTATGAGAAAGTGTCGATACAATCTGTCAACAAGCCACGGCGGACATGGGTATTCCGAACTCGTTTGTCTATCCTGCTCGGCAAAAGCTATCTCCAGCTCATAGAGGCTGTCATGTCTCGCTTCATCTATACGTGGCTGCTGGCTGGTTGGGCCGATAAAGAGACCCGAAAACAAAAATGACAGGGATGGGTGATTATTCCAGAAGGTCACAAAGCTGCGCAACAAGTCGGGCCTGCGTAAAAAGGGGCTGTCTGCCGGAGTGGCGCCACCGATGACAATATGGTTTCCTCCGCCCGTACCTGTATGACGGCCATCGACCATAAATTTTTCAGTACCGAGTCGGGTCTCCCGCGCCAAATCATAGAGTGTAGTGGTACAAGCAACCATCTCCCGCCAACTGTGCATGGGCTGAATGTTGACTTCTATAACACCTGGATCGGGAGTTACTTTCAAACTCTCCAGGCGGCTGTCATGAGGAGGTGCATACCCCTCAAGGACTACCGGTAATTTGGTCTTTTTAGCGGTTGCCTCTATGCAACTGACCAACTCCAAATACCCTTCAAGCGAGGTAATAGGCGGCATGAAAACGTATATCCGTCCATCGCGAGGTTGCACAACGAGTGCCGTCCGAACCAACCAGGCTGCTGATTCGCCTACCACAGGCTGGGGATCTTTAAAGGGTTCGGGCTGGGCGTTGATGTCATCGCCTGCTTTAAGTTTTTGAGAAATCTGGTCCTTTTTAACACCCTTGCCTTTTTTATCGGCTTTACCTTTTTCGCCAACTTCGAGTGGTTCCCGTTCAGCCATAGGATCCAGTGAATATTCAACCGGGAGATCTTCTTCTGCAACCCAGGGTAAAGAATCGAGTGGCAGACGCAAGCCCACCGGCGAATCACCCGGCAACAAAAACATGTGTTCAGATCTGAGAGGCCAGGGGCCACTTTTCCATGAACCATGCTGCAGAGGTAAGACATACCCAACTACCGCGCCAAGACCGCGCTCAAAAGCGCTGACCATTCGCTTTCTTTCCTCGGGGTCATCTAATTTGGGATCGGTGGGATCAACATTGACCGGCAAGTTCCTTTCTTTGAGCAGGTAATGCAGGGTATCCTCAAAACTTTCACGGATATATTTTTTGTTCACCTTAAGGGTGTCTGCCAGGGTGTTGATAAAAGTTTTGGCCTCAGCTATACCAAAACCATAGTCTATGGCGAAATCAGCCATCCACTTATCATTTTTCCATATCGGCTTGCCGTCTTTTCGCCAATAGCAGCCCAAAGCCCACCTGGGAAGAGATTCTCCAGGGTACCATTTTCCCTGACCATAATGCAGGAACCCCCCTGGGGCCCAGTCCTTTTTCAATTTTTTAATAAGCGTTTCAGAGAGCTCCAGTTTCTCTTTACCAAGTGCTTCCGTAGTCCACTGGGCGCTTTCCATATCATCGATGGAAACAAAGGTCGGTTCGCCTCCCATACTTAACCGGACATCTCGATCCAAAAGTTCCTGATCAATCCGGTCACCAAGTTTGACGATATCCGCCCAGACATTTTCGGGATAAGGCCGGGTAGAACGTGGCGCTTCAAGAATGCGGGTAACAGACATGGAGTGGCTAAACTCCACCTCACACTCATCGAGTGCACCAGTTATAGGGGCCGCACTCTGTGGCTCGGGCGAGCAGGCAAGAGGGATATGACCTTCCCCGGCAAAGAGCCCGGATGTCGGGTCCATTCCCACCCAACCAGCGCCGGGGAGATAGACTTCAGTCCAGGCATGAAGGTCGGTAAAATCGACTTCAGTGCCGGATGGCCCGTCCAGAGATTTTACATCTTGCTTTAATTGGACGAGATAACCGGAAACAAAGCGAGCAGCCAGACCAAAATGTCTGAGTATATTGACCAGCAACCAGGCAGAGTCCCGACAGGAGCCACTTCGCAGCTCCAGTGTCTGTTTACAGCTTTGCACATTCGGTTCCATGCGAATAAGATACTTGATGTCATTGCTCAACTTCGTATTCAAGGCCACCAGAAAATCAATTGTTCGCCGGGGAGTACAATCGATTTCTTTGAGATACTTTCTGAGCTTTTTACCCACCTCATTTTTTGCCAGATAAGGGATTAAATCCTCCTTTAGATCCTTTCCATAGGTAAAAGGGAATTGCTCCGCATCCGGTTCCAGGAAATAATCAAAGGGATTAATAATGATCATATCCGCCACAAGATCGATCTCCACCTCAAACTTGGTTGTTTTTTCCGGAAATACCAGACGACCTAAGTAATTGCTGAAAGGGTCCTGCTGCCAGTTGATGAAATGCTCTGTGGGCGTCACCTTCATCGAGTAACTGAGTATGGGGGTCCGGCAATGAGGAGCTGGACGCAGCCGTACTATATGTGGTCCGAGATTGATGGCGTGGTCGTAACTATAGGATGTCTTATGATTTATAGCGATATGGATTCCCACCGGTATTCCTTATAGTAGTAAGTTATTGGAACAAGGTTCACCTTTCCCGGTGAACCTTGTTCAGAGTTGCATGAAGACTGATTAGCGACTTAGAAATAAAATTATTGAGCTTTTCACAAAAAAATTATTTTGTAAAAAAAAATATTCCCGTCAAGGTGGCACTAAACAGAGTACCCGTCAAGCGAGTATTAAAAAGAATCCCCGCTTTCTTCCCGTTTACCGGGGTTGGATCAGGATTGCAGAATTGTCTGCGATTGCTCATTGGTTGTCGTAGTAACCTGAGGTTCTATATTAAAGAACGAGGTGCCGATTAAGCCCCCCATCGTATTAAGACGACGCTGCAGATTGTCGAGAAACTCATGGAGACCGGAATCCATAACCTCGTCAATATCAGTATACTCAAGGTCCGCCTTAAGTCGGCCCAAATGCTTTTCAGCGCTATTGGTGACCGAGCCTTGCGGGGTGCCGGCAATCCGGTGCAGATAAACCTGCGCTCTGGCGATGCAATAGTAGATGGAGCGAGGAAAATTTTTGTCAAAAATTAAAAAATTAGCAACATTTCGAGGGATTATCTGGTGAAACTCTTTCCGGTACATTTCAAAGGCACTGGCTGAGCGAAGCACTGATATCCATTGAATGTTATCGATGGGGGTGTTCACTAAATCTGCCTGGGGGAGCAACATGAAATACTTAACATCCAGGATGCGTGACGTTTTATCCGCTCGTTCGATCATCATGCCTATCCTGGCAAAATTCCATGCCTCTCCATGACTCATGGTACTATCCAGCAGCCCGGTGAACAAATGGCTGCGCATCTTCATAATGTTATAAAATCGGTCGGGATCCTGCAAAGCCATCTTAATACTTTCTTCCTTGATCAGCTCCAGATAGAAATTATTCAGATGCTCCCACATTTCCGAGGAAATAATCTCACGAATGGAGCGAGCGTTTTCCCTGGCAGCAGCCACACAACTGAGAATAGAGTTAGGATACGTCCGGTCAAAAGTAAGAAACCAGAGAACAGCTTCCTGATTATAGTCAGCCTCGTTTTTTTCAAACAGCTTCTGATCCCCGGTAGTCATTACCAGCGGTAACCAGTGTTTATCCTTTTCCGAAGGCATATCCAGCAGCAGATTCAGATTAACCCCGATAAAACGAGCAACATTTTCCGCCCTTTCGATATAGCGGCACATCCAGTAAATTGAATTGGCGACACGACTCAGCATTCCCTTCCTCCTATGATTGATTCGGTAACAGAACCCAAGTATCTTTGCTTCCGCCGCCCTGGGATGAGTTGACTACAAGCGAGCCTTTCTTTAATGCCACTCGAGTCAGTCCGCCCGGCTGCACGTAAATCTCCTTACCAAAGAGAATGTAGGGCCGCAAATCCACATGGCGTCCCTCTATGCGATTGCCGATAATAGTGGGTACCCGTGAAAGCGATATGGTCGGCTGCGCTATATAATTACGGGGTCTCGCTATAATCAACTCGGCAAAATGTTTCCGTTCTGCGGCAGTGGAATGCGGTCCAATCAGCATGCCGTAACCGCCGGATTCATTGGCGGCTTTAACGACCAGCTCTTCCAGGTGGCTCAAAACATAGGCCCGATCTTCATCTTCCCCACAAATATACGTGGGCACGTTGGGCAAAATAGCCTCTTCTCCGGTGTAGTATTTTATGATTTTAGGTACATACGCATAGATAACCTTATCGTCAGCAACGCCGGTACCCGGAGCATTAGCCATAGCAATCCGGCCTTTCTTGTACACATCCATCAAGCCCTTAACCCCGAGCAGAGAATCCGGGCGAAACGCCGCAGGGTCGATAAAATCATCATCAATACGCCGATAAAGTACGTCAATACGTTTGAGTCCTTTAGTGGTCAGCATATGGACAAATCCGTCAGACACCACCAGGTCACGTCCCTCGACCAGTTCAACTCCCATCTGTTGGGATAAAAAAGAGTGCTCGAAATAGGCACTGTTGTAAATGCCGGGAGTGAGCACGCCAATGGTTGGTGACTCCATCTCGTTGGGCGCCAGATATTCAAGCATTTCCAGCAACTTACCAGGATAATCATCTACCTGGCGCACTCGGGACTCCTCAAAAACCTGAGGAAAGGTACGTTTTAAGACCTGACGATTCTCAAGTACATAGGAGACACCGGAAGGACAGCGCAGATTGTCTTCCAACACGTAAAAACACCCGTCACTGCCCCGCACCAGATCGGTACCCGTTACATGACACCATATTTTGCGGGGTGGAGTGAATCCCACGCATTCCTTTCGGTATGTCTGGCTGCTGAGAATCAGTTCTTCGGGAACAATCTTGTCTTTCAGGATTTTCTTGTCGTTATAAATATCCTGAATGAATTCATTCAGGGCAAAGATACGCTGCTTCAGACCAGCTTCAATCTGCTCCCAGTCATTACTGGGTATAATGCGTGGGATCAGGTCAAAAGGAAAAATCTTTTCAGTCCCTTCATCCCGGCCATAGACGTTAAAGGTGATACCCATTTTAAGAAGCAGGGCCTCAGCTGCTTTCTGACGAAAATCCAAGTCTCCTGCTGGCAGTGAATCGATTTTATCCACCAGCAACTGAACACCAGGCCGGGGAATACCTTTTTCGTCAATCAGCTCATCATAAAAGCCTTCAGGGTCATATGTCCTAAATGTTTCCATCAAACCTTTCCTTGTTGAAGTGAAATACCATATTTTAGCTCTACTTGCCGCTCTATCATTGACTACAACTACCCGTTGTTGATTCGCTCTACACTGACTCTCTGCTTTGTCGGATATACCGCAGGCCCAAACTGGTTATAAACAGCAACATCTGCCGCATCACGGCCATAACCGAGAACGACATAACCTCCTTTTAATTCAGTCTGAGTAGCGTCAAAGGTAAACCACCGGCCGGCCAGGTATGCCTCGAACCAGGCATGCAGATCCATGGGTTGCAGACCATAGAGATAGCCAACAACCATCCGTGCCGGAATGCTCAGACTGCGGCAAAGTGCTATCGCCAGGTGCGAGAGATCACGACAGACACCGCACTGTCGGGAATTGACCTCCGCCGCTGAGACGGGGTTGTCATCCCCACATGATTCAAAACGGATATTCTGACGCACCCAGGTTTCGATGGCCGCAACTTGATTATAACCAAGCAGTAGTCCCTCCGTAATGGTAGCAGCCATCTGGCCAAAACGTTCTGTCTCGCAGTAACGACTGGGAAGGAGGTAAAGAAGTACCTCATCGGGCAAATCGTGGATCTCTACAAAAGGAGCATCCTTTGCCCGGTCGACATTGTCCGCCAGGATGACATCGGCACTGGTGTTTATAGAAAAAGAACCTGGCGGAGCGATTAAACGTTGGCAGAGGTTGCCGTAGGTGTCGGTAAATTCAGAGACCGGGACACCAGGGATGACAGTGTATCTCTCACTGGCTATCCATTGCTGCGCCCCACTGCGCGGCCTTAACATCAGCACAAATGGGGTCGGCACAGAAATTTCAAAAGTCAAATCACAACTTGTATATAAGTGCATCTCGTATCCCCCATAACAGCTCTCCCTTCCAATCCACAGATGGCACGCAATACTCTTATTTGTTGGTTATACGTCGCACTCTCTCAGCCCGTTCCTCTCTGGCTTTCCTTTCTTTGTTACCTTGTTTAATTACTTTTCTTTCTTCTTTAAAGCGAATTACAAACCACCAGCAGAGCGCTGCGGCAAGCAAACCCATTATTATAAGTGTATCTCTATCCATTTATGCTTCTCGTTTTACAATATCGTTTTTCGTTTCAATTCCATCCCTGGTACACAAAAAACTAAGCTGGAATTCTTTTCAATGCCCATTGAGGTTGTTATGTAAAAAACCTCTTCAGTAGGGTGAGTGCCTTGATTTTTTCTTCAAGTTATTTGAGGTAAAACCATTCTCCACCTTCATGCTTTAAGACAACGCTACGTGAATAAGATACTAATATTGCAAAATATAAATTACACAACTTTCGTTTTTTACATCTGCATTGTAGTCTATTGTGCAGAAAATGTCATTTTTGCAGTCACTCAACTTAAGTTACAATTT
>CBDTUM010000170.1:0-8680 GCA_965363495.1 uncultured Desulfopila sp. | reverse complement strand
GCACCGGAACAATAACTCCGCTCAGCTGTGGCTTTCTACGGGCCTCAACAATCCCTCGACTGCCAGCTCTTCTGCTGGTTGTTTTCGACATGAACCCAGAATAATTTCAGTGTCAATCAAGGCTATGCATATATCTTGTTGCAGTTGTGCCAGATGGATACCATTCCCCTCAGTCTCAAACCAAAGGACAGACCGACTCTCTCCACGCGTGAGAGTTACACTGGAAAAGAAATCCCCAGATTGTCCACTACTGAGTCGTTGAATGGAGTCGTCCCCAGTCATACGTACCCAATTCGCACCAGCTTCGGACAACGTGCCAACCAGTTTCTGCCAAACTACCTCGCTGGAAAATTCTACACCAAGATGCAATCGAACGACAGTCCCGCAATGCCTGATGTCAATTTTGTCCATAATCCCTGATCCCTGGGACAAAGCAGGATGGATGCCACCTCTTATCGAGGAGGCAAAGGCCAGACCTTCATCAGCAAAGAAAGGAACCAGTCTGATCTGTTCGGAAGGTTCCGTGACGAGCGAAACCGCGACGAAGACAGCTCCGGAAACAGCCATGGCAACAATCACTCCATGACCCATAAGAAGTGGATGAAGGCTTTCAAGGTATGGCGGTGCCATAGGCGCAGTTTTTATAAGATCAAGCAACACCAGCGCAACCTGCAGACCAAATCCTACACAAAGAGATGCTCCGGCACCGAGGCTCGTGGCACGTTTCCAGTATAAGCCACCCATCAGGACAAAAAAGTACGATGCGCTGGCGATAAAGGTCGCAATGTGAATGGCATCGATGATGCTGTTGATATAAAACGATCCTATGGTAGCCAGCGTGACAATAACGAGAACGGAGATCCTGTTGACAACCTGCATTTCCTTCATCGTCGCTCCCGGATGCAGATATCTCTGGTAGATATCTCTGGCTATGCACGAGGCACCTGAAGTGGCAAAAGTATCGGTGCAGGACATGGCGGCTGTCGCAAGGGCTACGGCGCACAAGGCGAGAGCCATATCGGAAAATCCTCTCTCCATGATAAAACGTAAAAGTGCAGGTTCAGCCTTTACCATTCCCATGGGAAATCCCATCTTTGCTATGTCCGGATAGATACTATTCAGGCCGACCGCAATAACGGCACAGCCACCAAACACAAAGGCGACCAGGAGTGCACCAAAAAACATGCCATTTCTCGCAGAACGTTCATCTTTGGCAGCCCAAACCCGCTGCCAGGGATCCTGTTCACTGATCCAGCCGGGTACTATGGCAAGAACAAATATCAAAACCATGGGCATGCCAATTGAGAGTGGATTCCACCATGATTCCGGCATGGCTGAAAACAGTTCAGTTGCAGGCAATGCCGATGTTTCTGTTGCACCGGACAAAACCGTAACAGCCATGACAATGATAAAAACGGCCAGGCAGAGAAACTGAATAACATCAGTGGCGATGACCGCCGATAGACCGCCGAGAGTCACATACAATGTCACTGCCAGGCCGACGATAAGGGCTGCATGTAAGGAACTTACTCCATAAAAAATCTGTAAAACCATGGCAAATCCTTTGATATCAGCCACAGCAAAGAGAATCATCACCACAGTTATGATTAGAGCTACGGGGAGACGCAGAAAACTGCCATAGCGGAGTTCAAGGAGTTCGGGCTGGGTAATTGCCGGTAATTTTTTGATTTTTTTAACTAAAAGACCAATGATCACAAGGGCCATGATATTGGGGATGACAAATCCCCAGATCGAACCCATGCCCTGAAGCAGAAAAAAGCCAATCACTGCCAGCAACGCACCTGCTGTTAACCAGGATGCCGCTGCCGAGAAACCGATGGACAGTCCGCCAGCATCCTTGCCAGCCAACCAGAAATCCGCTAGCGTTTTTTGTCTCTTGCTGAAATGAAGTCCGGTAGCGATCAAAATGCCGATATAAAGAGTGAGCAAGAGAAGAAACAGTTGATACGCAGTCATGAAGCCTCCCGTCATGATAGAGATGTCGACCAAAGTAATTCACCAGGCCGACAAGAAATCGGCCCAGGGATTTACCATCTCTCCGGGAAGTTTTATGGCTTATCCTGCAGATATTCTGGCTCGTGGATCATTCTACTAGCCGCGCCTTCCCATACGATACTTCATTTCGAAGCACCAATTGTACAGTGGCATGAGGCGGCGTTCGTCCTCACTTACAGCGGCGGGTCCGTCCCGGGATTGCACCGGGTTCCCTGCCAGGGCAAAGCGGGAAAATAGCTACTATGCCCCCGTCCATATCCTGGACGTTCAGAAAGCCTTTTTATTTGCTCGCCGGCCAGTGCTGCAATTGATCCGACGATGCGAGGTCTTTATACCAGATGGATGACAGCTTTTCAATCCGCTTGCACTTTTCTGGGAGTCTTTTGTGCAGTACCTCGAAAAGCTACATTGAGCTGTCATACCGGGAGAAGAGGATCTGCCCGCAAGGTCCGACAACTCCAACCTAATGATTTTTCATCAATGACGTCTGTCTCATATCAAGCATGGAAGGCCCCCCGCTGTTCCACTATTGGTAGTTTAGAAGCAATGCAGATAAAGTCGGTAACGGTAAGGAGTCATAGTTATGTGTTGACTCTTCCTTCTCTATGGATAGTTATTATCCATTAAATATTTTTTATATTGCCACAACAAACAATTAATACACCTGCTCTTTATTACGAAACGGCTGGAGCAGCAGGGAGAAGCCACCACCAAGCAGCAGTTCAACCCTATAAAACGACCCGACCCGGGCGATGAACATCGGCGTTTCCCAACCCGGATTATAACTCATCCAAAGAGGAGGACTGCAACATGAGAAGAAAATCGGTTGTGATGCGAATGGCGGCTGCTATTCTGCGCCTAACCTCAGGCTTCTGGAGTGTGGCTTCCGCCCAGGACAAGAAGCTTTAGAGCAGCTACAGTCCCGTGGTTATCAATGAACCATTCCAGGAAACCATGGCTCGCATTAAGGCCGTCAAACCCGAGGTGATGACGCGCCAGATGGATTTACTCAACGAGCGTTATGACTTGAGCGACCGGCCAGCTGATGGCGTTATGATGTCCGGCGTCAAAAAGCCTGTTCAAGATGGTGTTCGGGCTAAACTACCCAAAGATATGACCTGGGAAAAACTGGCTGGGATTACACCTGAAGAGGTTCGCGAGAAGGACCTCTGGCCAAAAGGCTTTTTGCCGCTGCCTCACCCGAACCACCCCGCTACTACAGCTCAAATGTTGAGTGTATTTCTATCAGTGGTGTGCTCCGCCCAGACTCTGTTGATGAACTCGTTTTTCTTGCAAAAATAAAAATATCCTCGGAAAAGCTTGTTGTCTCTTCATCTGAAAAATGAACAATACAAAAAGATGCGACTATCGCGTCATATTGCTTAACAAGAGCAATATCCCGAATATCCTGGACCCAAAAGGGACAACCAGGAACATTCCTCCTGGCAATTTTGATCAGTTCAACGGACAAATCTAATCCTTCGATGTTGTAACGAGCATCAATTTCAAAAATCATCTGTACCCTTTTTTCTCCTGAATCGTTGTCTCTGTATATTGGAACTTTACAAATATACCAAGGTGCTGGCCTGCATGGAATGAATCGACAATGCTGAGGATGGGCACCTTGAACAGGTTGACTAACATGTTGAATAAAGGAGGTTCCAATGATTAAAAAAGCAATGATCGGGGATATGTTTCTGCTGTTTGCCGGTAGTGCAGGCATGGTATCTGCGACGGATCTGACCCAGATGGAGCGACTCGGCGAGGTCATGTACCAGGATAAGGATTTTTCATTCAATGCAACCCAATCCTGCAGGACCTATCACCATCCCCTGGTTGGTTTTGTAGATCCTACCAACACCAGAGAGCCGTCTCCCACTGTAGTCTCTTTGGGTGCTGACGGAGTAAGCGTAGGTGGTCGAAACGCACCGACCGCTGCTTATGCCGGCTATAGTCCTATCTTGCAACAAGACGAGAAGGGTGCATATTTGGGTGGTATGTTCTGGGATGGTCGGGCGACCGGGTGGACTCTGGGTGACCCTTTAGCAGAGCAGGCCCAAGGGCCGCCTTTAAATCCGGTCGAAATGAATATGCCGAGCAAGGAGGCTCTAGTCCAGGCAGTTCGAGATGCAGGTTACAGCAATCTTTTTTATAATGTTTTCGGTACAGGTTCACTCAATGATGTAAATGTAGCCTACGACAATATAGCCCGGGCAATTGCAGCGTACGAACGATCCAGTGAAGTGTAGCAGTTCAATTCACGCTTTGATCAAGAGAGATTCACAAAACAAGAACTAAAGGGTATGGCTCTTTTTATCGACAACTGTTCAAAATGCCATTCCATGACGGATGTTACGGGCAAAGGCCCACTTTTCACAAATTATACCTACGAGAATATAGGCCTTCCCGCTAATCCGCTGCTCGCAGGCAATCCCGTTGACTATGGTTTGGGGGCTTTTTAGGTGAGAGAGCAGAGAACGGTAAATTCAAAGTCCCGACTCTCAGAAATATTACCTTGACGGCACCCTATGGGCACAATGGTTATTTCCCGACCTTAAAGGATATAGTTGACTTTAAAAATAGTCGAGATGTTGATAACTGGGAGACTCCAGAGGTTGATGAGAATGTAAATAAGGTTGATATTGGAGATCTCGTCCTGAGTGCTTCACAAGTTGACGACATTGTAGCATTTCTCATGACATTGACCGATTTGTAACGACACGGGGATACCAAACCAAAGACTTTTGGTACATACGACAAAGAAAGTTGAGGTTGTCTGCGCTCGTTAAGCTCGACGTATTTTCCTGCCCGCCACTTTATGTGGCGGGCTCTTTTGTATCAATGCGTACCTTGATTGACAGACATCAAATCAGCCATTGTTCACTTCGTCAACAATGGTCTTACCTGCTTTGAATTTGACCACAGTTTTTTCAGGAATATCGATTGATTTACCAGTTTGTGGATTTCGTCCAGTCCTGGCCTCTCTTTTGGCGGTAGAGAAGGTTCCAAAACCAATCAATGACACCTTGTCGTTATTCCTGAGCGTTTCTGCAATTGCCCCAAGACAACCGTTCAAAGCTTTTTCGGCCTGGATTACAGTAAGATCTGCGGATTTTGAAATGTAGTCAACCAGCTCTTTTTTGTTCATATTTTTCCTCTTTGTTTAGGTTTGTTGTTTCTGGAGTCGGATAGTAGCACTTTTTTTAGAAAAAGCACAACTGACTTGTTTCAACGCATTGGGTTAAAGATCATTATTTTGTTCCCAGGCACCACGATTCTCGCTTCTTTACCGAAAAACACCCGTGATACGGGGGTGCGCTGAGAAGCTGGGACAATACATTCATGACCAATTTCCGCAGCCGCAGCTGGAAGGCCCTCAAAGAAATGAGACGACTCCGTCCTCAATGGTAAAAGTGACATCTTTCATGGCTGTCACTTCATTTTTACCGACACCATAAATCTTGGCAATGATCACAAAATGTTGTGCGACCGACTCAAACTACCAAAAACACGCAGGCCATTAGATTTAGCCATTTTTACTGGTTAGAAATGCCGGCTAAAGGGGCATAAGATCGGGAGGCATCCTGTTTAAAAACTATTGTGGATATGAGTGCATTGGTTTAAGCATATGGCTAAGGATGTTTCGATTTTTCGCATTTTACCTCATTCTATTTAACGGAAGAAATACAATGGAAAGTCCATTCAATTTTACGCAAAAAAATGTTCTGGTGGTGGGTGGCACAAGCGGCATTAATCGCGGTATTGCTGAAAATTTTGCGAAAGCCGGTGCTCGCGTTGCCGTAGTGAGCCGTTCGCAACAAAAAGTTGATGACACCATTGCGTCTTTACAAAAATGCGGTGCAGCAGATGCCAAAGGTTTTGCAACCGATGTTCGTGAGCCAGATGCGATACAAGCAGGCATCGCCAATCTGCATAGCGAATGGGGGAGTTTGGATGTGGTGATCTCCGGAGCGGCTGGAAATTTCCCTGCGCTCGCAATGGGTATGTCGGCCAATGGTTTTCGATCAGTGGTGGATATTGATTTAATGGGAACTTTTAATGTGATGCAAGCAGTTTATCCCTATTTAACGAAACCGGGTGCATCCATTATCAACATTTCCGCCCCTCAGGCTGTTATTGCTATGGCCGGGCAAGTTCACGTCTGTGCCGCCAAAGCCGGTGTTGATATGATTACTCGCACGCTGTGTTTGGAGTGGGGTGGTGAGGGCGTTCGAATTAATTCCATTATCCCAGGGCCTATTGACAATACCGAAGGAATGAATCGCCTGGCGCCAACGGAAGGAATTCGTCAAGCGGTAAAAAATTCCGTGCCGCTCCAACGCATGGGTTGCACGGACGATATTGCCAATGCCTGTTTGTTTTTAGCATCCGATTTTGCAAACTATATCAGCGGTGCCGTTCTGCCTGTTGATGGTGGATGGTCCCTGGGTGGTGCCACAATGATAGGAACAGGCTTAGCAGAAATATTGCAGAAGAAATGACAGGAACACCGTTTGGGTTGGCCGCATATGCTACACGGCACGGGGGGAACCGCACATGATTCTGCTTTGTTAAAAAATTAACAGGCGCATTATCGAGATGAACCTGATAAGAGTCACATGGGGCGAGCAAGCCTCCTTGAGCAAAACCGCAACACTCCATTTAAAGGTCAGATATGTACGAACAGGTCTCCCATACTCTTCTCAATGACATCCTCAACGACATCAAACCCGAGATCTCTGAGCAGGATTTGCGCCATTTCTACACCCGCTTAGGGGCAAACTTTTACGGAATCCACTCGCTGTTTTATACACTTTACGGTGATCGGGAGGATTTTGCCGAACAGGCACAGCATCTGGTCGAGACCATGGCCCAGCATTATATTAAGCGACCGGAAGAACTGCGCCAGCTCGATCTCGCCCGGGAAAAGGATTACAACTGGTTTCTCAGTCAACAATGGATCGGAATGGCCCTCTACTGCAAGGGGTTTGCTGGCAACCTGCAGGGATTGCAGGAGCGGTTGTACTATTTTCAGGAGCTGGGCGTCAACCTGGTTCATGTGATGCCTATACTGCGTTGCCCCGAGGGGAGCAGTGACGGGGGCTATGCGGTCAGCGATTTTCGTGAGATCAACCCTGAGCTCGGCAATTTGGAGGACCTTCAGCAACTTGCCGCTGAGATGAAACAACGCGACATTCTGCTGGTGCTCGACGTTGTCGTTAACCACACCTCCAACATGCATTACTGGGCGACCCACGCCAAGGCTGGAGAGAAGAAATATCAGGACTATTACTTCACCTTTGAAAATCGTAATGTCCCGGATATGTTTGATCAAACCATGCCTGAAATCTTTCCTGAAACGGCGCCAGGTAATTTCACCTGGGACGAAGAAATGGGCCGCTGGGTGATGACCGTTTTCAATGATTTCCAGTGGGATCTCAACTACAGCAACCCATCTGTTTTTATAGAGATGCTCAATATCATCCTCTTCTGGGCCAACCAGGGTGCCGACATTTTGCGACTCGACGCAGTAGCCTTTCTCTGGAAAAAAATTGGCAGCACCTGTCAGAATGAACGCGAAGCACACTTGCTCCTGCAGCTGCTCAAAGATTGTTGTCAAGTCACCGCACCGGGCGTGGTCTTTATCGCCGAGGCAATTGTAGCTCCGGTGGAAATGATTAAATACTTTGGAGAAGATGCGGTCATCGCCAAAGAGTGCGAGATCGCCTACAACGCCACTTTCATGGCGCTGCTTTGGGATGCAGTGGCAACCAAAAATGCCTGTTTGCTCAATCATGGAATTCAAAGCCTGCCGGTCAAACTCGATCGGGCCACCTGGTTGAATTACGTCCGCTGTCACGATGATATAGGTCTGGGATTTGATGACCGGGACATCCTGCTCTGTGATTATGAACCGGCCAATCACCGGAAATTTCTGGTCGATTATTTCACCGGTAAGTTTGATAACTCCCATGCACGCGGGCTCCCTTTCGGACAGAATACCAAGACAGGCGATAGCCGTATTTCCGGTTCTCTCGCCTCTCTGGTGGGGCTTGAGCATGCGCTTGAAACCGGTGACAACAAGGCAATCGATGATTCGATCAAGCTAATCCTGCTGCTGCACGGCATGATTTTATCGTTTGGCGGTATCCCGTTGCTCTACTATGGGGATGAAATCGGCACCCTGAACGACGATTCTTACCGAGATGATCCCTACAAAAAGGGCGATACACGCTGGGTACACCGGCCATCGATTGACTGGGAAAAAGAAGAGCGCAGGAACACGCCCGGAACCGTCGAGTATGGAATTTTCAGCGCGTTAAAACGGATGATTGCTGTCCGGAAAGAAATCGAAGTCTTTGCAGATTTCAACAATCGCGAGCTGATCGAAGTCGAAAACCCACATCTGTTCGTGTTCGGCCGTTACCATATCCAAAAACCAACAGAGCATGTCTTGGTGGTTGCCAACTTCAGCAACAAACCGCAGCATCTCAATCTGGACGATCTGGGAAGTTGGGGGGCGAAATATCGACCTCTGATCGATCTGTATCAAGGTACAAACCCGGATATTTTCAAAAATAGCCTGGTGATTCCGGGATTTGGTTTTTACTGGTTGTGCGAGAGATAATCCTTCAGGAGAGAACGTTACTGAAATACTGACAAA
>CBDTUM010000169.1:0-8774 GCA_965363495.1 uncultured Desulfopila sp. | reverse complement strand
CCAACAGATTTGCGGGATAAGTTCCTTCACGAAATAATTTGCTTGAAAAGCATAATGATTAATTTGCAAAACACTAATCCCGCCCAACAGATTTGCGGGATAAGTTCCTTCACGAAATAATTTGCTTGAAAAGCATAAGCAAATTATTTCTAAGTCACTAAGAGGCGCTGATGCTGTTACATCATCAATTTATCGACATTGCCAAGCAGTATAAGAACAAAATGGCAATCAATGATCTGACAACCAATCGGGAACTTACCTACTCTAAATCTCTGATTGCCTGTCTGATTCTCTGCCGTTTTTTTCGTCAGCTCCCCCCCGGCTTTATTGGCCTTATGATGCCGACCTCAGCCGGCTGTATTCTTGCCAAGATCGCCATCCTGATGAGCGGCCGAACCCCTGTTATGATCAATTATTCGACCGGAGCTGAATACAACGCCATATATGCCCAGGACAAATGCGCCTTCAAGACGATCATTACCTCCAAGGCGTTGCTGGAAAAAATCGAATGTCCCCATGTGGACGGGATGATTTATATTGAAGAACTCATGGCCTCCATCACCCCTCAGCATAAAATTAGAGCCGCACTCACTGCAGCCCTTCCAGCCTCACTCATAAAAAAGCTGGTTCATTGCGGTCATGAAGACGACACGGCGGTTATTCTGTTCACCAGTGGCAGTGAAAAAGAGCCAAAGGCGGTACAATTAACCCACAAAAATATTCTCGCCAACGTCAAATCGGTATTTCCCAGCTTCAATTTCACCAGCGACGATGTATTCCTGTGCACCCTGCCCTTTTTCCATGTCTTTGGCCTGACCGTGGATCTCTGGGTCCCCATATCCTCTGGCATGACCATGCTTACCTACGCCAATCCGCTTGATTTCAAAAAGATCTGCACCATCGCCAGAGAACATAAGGCGACCTGTCTGGTCGGTACGCCATCTTTTTTTTGGGGATACCTGCGCAAGTCGGAAAAAGGCGATTTCGACACGCTGCGAATCGCCCTAACCGGTGCCGACAAATGCCCGGAGGCTTTGCGCGACGGGTTCAAAAGCAAGCATAATATTACGGTACTCGAAGGCTACGGGGCAACCGAATGTTCCCCTGTTATTTCCACCAATACGATGCACGCCAACAGGCCCGGCAGTGTCGGCAAGCCGATCCCCGGGATTCAAGTACGCATAGAAAATTATGAGACCGGCGAAGAATGCGCCCGTGGCGAAGATGGCCGTATCCTCGTCAAAGGCGACAGCGTCATGAAAGGATATTTCAATGACTTCGAACAAACCTCACTGCATATCCGTCGCGGTTGGTATGATACCGGGGATATGGGCAACCTTGACGAAGACGGCTATCTCTGGCATGTGGGTCGCCTGAAGCGATTCGTTAAAATCGGCGGCGAGATGGTTTCTCTGGTCAAGATCGAAGATGTGCTGGAAAAATTCATACCCGAAGATAGCTATTGTTGCGTCGTAGAGATCCCCGATGCAATTAAAGGGGCCCGGATTGTGGCGGTGGTGACCACCCCCCTGGATGAAAAAACTGTCCTCAAAGAAATGGCCAGACACCTTCCCGTCATTGCTCTGCCGAAAATTTTTCTTGTCTGGGAAACACTGCCAAAAATGGGCAGTGGTAAAATTGATTTCAGGACTATATCTGAAATGGCCAGAGAGCAACAGACCCGCAAGGGTCTCTCACCAAGCAAAACAAAAGCATGACAAAAAAAACACACTCTACAAAAACTGGAATGAATATCGGTAAAATGCGAACGATTTTCACTAGTCCGCTTTTTGACATCTGTCAATTCACTCTGCTTATCGCCATCCTGGCATGGCTGGCTGTGCATAGTGCCGAAAATATCGGTTATAACTGGCAATGGTACCGCATTCCCCGCTACCTGTTTTCAGTCACCGAATCGGGGATTGAACTTGGCCCTTTGGTTGAAGGCTTATTAATAACCATTAAAATATCGCTGATAAGTCTGTTTTTTGCCCTGACTATTGGTTTATTGACTGCTATTTTTCGTCTCTCCAACTCTTTTATTGCCCGGGGCCTGGCGGTTATCTATCTGGAATCCAGCAGAAACACGCCACTCCTTATTCAGATATTTTTCATCTACTTTGTTGTTGGCCCAATGCTGGGACTGGAACGGATGGTCGCCGCAATTCTCGCCCTCAGCTTATTTGAAGGTGCCTATGCCTCGGAAATATTCCGTTCCGGGATTCAGTCAGTTGACAAAGGACAGTTTGAAGCCGCAAGCAGTCTCGGCCTTACCACCTTTGCCACCTATCGCCATATTATTATTCCACAAGCCATACGAACAGTACTCCCGCCGCTTACCAGCCAGGCCATCTCCCTGGTAAAGGACTCGGCGCTGGTCAGCACCATCGCTATTTACGATTTGACCATGCAGGGTCAAGCCCTCATCGCCGAGTCATACCTGACTTTTGAAATCTGGTTTACCGTGGCGGCGATGTACCTGTCCATTACCTTATTTTTATCCGTGGTCGTTGGCATACTGGAAAAACGTCTTAGTTTACCTTGATGATGCGACCGCAAACTAGTAGATTTCACTCAACAATCCAGAACAACTTATATTCCTTCATTATAATTCCAACCTTTACCAGGAGAGCAGCATGAAAAAACATGGTTTATTCGTCCACCTGAGCATATTCACCCTCCTGCTGACGTGTATCGGCAGCTTCAGTTACGCAGCCTCTATTCAACAGGAAATATCCGCTGCCAGTACCATCGAAACCATTAAAAAGAGAGGGGTGTTGAAGGTTGGCATGGACATCTTTCAGCCCTGGGCCATGAAGAATAAAAACGGCAAACTGATTGGTTTTGAGATTGACGTTGCCACCCGCCTGGCTGAAGATATGGGGGTAAAAGTTGAATTCATGCCCACTGCCTGGTCCGGAATTATACCGGCCCTTCTGACCGGGAAATTCGATGTCATTATCGGCGGCATGGGTATCACTGCCCAGCGCGCCCTGCAGGTTAATTTCACCCAGCCTTATGAGTATTCCGGGATGAGTATTGTCGCCCATAAAAAGAATGCCGCAGGATTTACCTCTCTTGAAGACTTCAATAAACCGGAGGTGCAGATAGCCGTCAAACTCGGAACCACCGCCGCCGCTACGGCAAAAAAATTCCTGCCAAAGGCAAAACTGAGAATGTTCGATACCGAGCCCCAGGCCTATCAGGAACTGCGCAACGGCAATGTCCATGCAGTGATCGGTAATGCCCCCCGCCCAACGTATGAAGCAGTCGATTACAGCGAAACCCTCTTTTTGCCGGTGCAAGGCACCTTTACGAAAGAACCTATCAGTTTTGCCATAAAAAAGGGCGATCCAGACACCTTGGCATTTTTCAACAGCTGGATCACCATTGTTACCCTGGAAGGCTGGCTTAAAGAACGGCACAATTACTGGTTCGACACCAAAGACTGGAGCAATCAGGTCGAATAGGCCAGAAAAAAGCACCGTGTACAAGCGGGGTTGGGTTGACACCTTCTGTCGCCCCGCTTTTCTATACCTTATACTTTTCAGACTCTCAAGCGACTGAACCTCTATGCAAGCAAAGAAACCAGCAGCAACCATGCTCGACGGGGTTATTCTCGCGATCATTATAGGTTTTTTTGCCTATGTATGGTATCGCCTCTTTTTCTCACTCAATTATAAATGGAACTGGGGGATCATCCCCACCTATCTGTTTCGCTTTGACCCCGACACGCAGCGCTGGACCGCCAATATCCTTCTCGAAGGATTTTTCACCACCATTAAAATAAGTGTCTGGGCAACACTGTTTGCCGTACTGCTTGGTTTCACTATCGGTTTAATGCGGGTCTCTCCTCGACTATTTTTCCGGTTGATCGGCCGGACATATATCGAATCAATCCGCAACACTCCGCCCCTGGTACTGGTTTTCATCTTTTACTACTTCGTCAGCGACCAGCTGCTCTCTTTTCTGGCGGTCGAAGAAATTTTTCGTGGCAGCTCAAGTCAGGTACAGCAAACGCTGACCTGGTTCTTTGCTACCCCCGGCCTCATCACGCCATTTCTTTCAGGAGTTCTTACGCTGGCCCTTTTTCAGGGAGCCTACATTGCCGAAATCGTCCGGGCCGGAATCCAGGCAATAGATACCGGACAGTGGGAGGCAGGTAAAGCCCTCGGTCTGACCAGATGGAAACTGATGCGCCTCATCGTCCTGCCCCAGGCGGTGCGCATCATGCTGCCACCGCTGGCTAATGAATTTATCAATACCATTAAATGGTCTTCCATTGTCTCGATAATCTCGATCCAGGAACTGACTTTCCAGGGGATGCAGGTCATGGCGTCGACCCAGGCGACTATTGAGGTATGGCTCACCATATCACTTATGTATCTCTTACTCTGTCTGCTCCTGTCTTTACTGGTCAGAAGACTAGAAGTGCATCTCTCACGCTCCGACCAGACGGTACTGCCAGCCCATCGATATGCACCCTAAAAAGCCGGCATTCTCGACAAACACCTGACAGGAGACAGCATGCAAACGGTAAAATCACCCTTTTCCATTCTAAACGTTCGGCTCTTTGTTGCCTTTCGTGTTTTTTTCAATGCCCGGTTTTACTATCCCATCTTCACCATTCTCTTTCTCGATTTCGGTCTGACCATCGAGCAGTTTGCGCTTTTAAATACTGTCTGGGCAATCACTATCTTCTGCGCTGAAGTGCCTTCCGGGGCGCTGGCCGATATTTTAGGGAGAAGATATCTCCTGGTCGCCACGGCCCTGCTGATGGTGTTGGAGATGTGCCTGCTCGCCTTTGTTCCCTTGGGCAACAGTCGGCTTATTTTCTGGGCCTTTCTCACCAATCGGATCCTGAGCGGCCTGGCCGAAGCGATGGCTAGCGGGGCCGATGAGGCCATCGCCTACGACGCACTGGTCGCCGAAGGGAATCCCGACGACTGGCCGAAAGTACTCAGCCTGCAGATGCGGCTCCGCTCGCTCGGAACAATCGTCACCATGACTATCGGCGCCTTTATTTACGACCCGAGTGCAGTAAATCGAGTGCTCACCTGGCTCGGCTCCTCACTGACGGTAACTCAGGAGATTACCATGCGATTTCCGATTTATCTGACTCTGCTGCTGGCTCTTCTGGCCACAATAACCGCATTGAAAATGACCGAAGAACGAAAAAATAGCGATGATGGCTCTTTTGAGACCATTGCCGCCTTGAAGATAACCTGGAATGCCGGAGTCTGGATTGCCCGGACACCATTTGCCCTGTCTGTTATCCTTTTTGGCATGTGCTACGACCATATCCTGCGCATGATCGTCACCATGAACAGCCAGTACTATCGACTGATCCAGCTCCCTGAGGCAAGTTTCGGAGTCATCGGTTCAGCTATTGCGGTTCTTGGCCTGGTGACGCCGAGAATAGCCGAATATATGATCGAAAAAAATTCTCCAACCAGCAATATGTTATGGGTATCCGGGATCAGCCTTACCGGACTGTTCGGCCTTACCGGATTTTACCCCTACTGGGGGATAGTGCCCATGACCCTCATTTTTGTGGCCATGATGTTTGTGTCCTTTTTCACCAGTCACTACCTGAATCGCATCACCGCTTCCCACCAGCGGGCAACAGTGCTGAGTTTTAAAGGCATGGCCTTTAATCTTGCCTATGGGTTGATTGGCTTTTTTTTCGCCACGCTCATGACCTATCAGCGCACCGCAGAGGCCACGGCCCATCCCGACTGGGCGCAATCAGCTGTCGAAAACCTGGCCTTTCAAAACGCCATCGGCTGGTTCCCCTGGTATACGATCAGCTGCCTTATTCTGACCATTATTTACTGTAAATTTCGACTACAAGGGGCTACCAGGCAGTAAATAAAAATATTCCCGGGGAAAAGGCCGACACCTCCCCGTCCATAACACAACGACAACGACTCCTTGCGCAGATTACAACGAGCCTATATAATAATGCACAGAAAATATGGTAAACGTTCACCAGCACCGAATCTGTGTTGCCTTCTGCACAGGTAAACGATTACAGTTCCGGAGTATTACAGGTATATTATGTTTTCCGCTAAACGGTTACATAAAACGTAACCCCAAGGAGGTGATTTCTAATGCTGAAAAGATTTTCGATATCACTTGAGGAACAACTGCTGGAAATTTTCGATGAGCATATAAAAGCTCGCAGTTACAGCAATCGATCGGAAGCAATCCGGGACTTGATCCGTAAAACCTTCATCAAAGAAGAATGGCAATCGGATAAACAAGTCATGGGCGTCATCAGCCTGGTCTTCGATCATCACCAGCATAAACTGCAGGAGAAAGTCACCTTGGTGCAGCACGATTATCATCAGCATATCGTCTCCACCACCCACGTCCATATGGACCACGACAACTGCCTTGAAGTTATCGTCGTGCGGGGAAAAGCCAAGGAAGTCCAGGAACTGGCCGACCAGCTCATTGCCCTGCGAGGCGTTCGTGACGGCAACCTGGCTATGTCCAGCACAGGAAAATCGCTCCACTAACGTCTTCATGTCAGTCATTTAAATCAGAAAGGTATACATCTCCGATGAAAACACCATCATTTGTCTCCGTACATGGCGGTCATAGTGGTCAGTTTTGCCTCCATGCTACTGACTCATTAGAAGAAATCATCCAATTATACATTGCCAAACAGTTTCCCTGGGTGGGGATAACCGAACACGCGCCGGCTATCAGTGAAGCGCTGCTCTATCCAGATCAGAAAGCAGCCGGCTTGACCCCTGAGTTTCTATTGGAGCGATTTGCCAAATATATGCAGGAGTGTCGTCGACTGCAGCAGAAATACAGCTCCGAAATCAAGATTTTCGCGGCAATGGAGATAGAAACCTATAGTGGATATGAACAGTTTGTGCCTTTTCTGCTGAAAACGTTTCAGCCTGATTATATTGTCGGTTCGGTCCATTTTGTGGATGATATGGGTTTTGACTATTCGCAGGAGCAATATGACAAAACGGTCGCCGTTGCAGGCGGCATAGTACCGATGTACTGCCATTATTTCGACCAGCAGTACGCCATGATCAAGTTGTTTAAACCCTCGGTGGTCGGCCATTTTGATCTTATTCGTCTTTTTGATCCAGGCTATAAAAACAGATTGCTGCTGCCCGAGATCATGGAACGGATCAAGAGAAATCTGCAGCTCATCGCCGAGCTCGATTTAATCATGGATTTCAACCTTCGATCGCTGCTAAAAAATGCTGATGAACCGTATATTTCCCGGGTGATTTTGGAAATGGCTCAGCAAATGGGCATCTCGGTAGTGCCGGGGGACGACTCGCATGGTCTCAGTTCGGTTGGAGCGAAGATGGAACAATGGGTGTCATATCTTGGCGAGCTGGGCTTTGATACCAACTGGAAGGAGCCAAAACTGATCAGCTACTAAGAGCCTGCCGGCAACGGAACTTTCCTACTAAATTGTCTGAACGTTACATTTATGTCGACCACTGTAGCTATTTTATCTATGCACCCAGCGACAGCTGCCGGAACAATCACTGTAGAGATCTGATTTTCAGACACTGCCCTTTTCATGGTCCTGTTTTTGCATCCCTCGGTATATGAGTGAGGAAAACACATGACCGAAAAATACCATATTATCGACACGACCCTGCGCGAAGGCGAACAGACTCCAGGCCTGCTCTTTTCTCTACCCGAAAAAAAGAGGATCCTTGATGGTCTGGTTAAAATCGGTGTAACCGAGGCAGAACTGGGCATTTCCTCAAGACTGCATCCTTGCCCTCGATCACTCATTACTTATTGCCGGAGTGCCCATCCACATCTTAAACTGTCGCTGTGGAGCCGGTGCAGAAAAGAAGACATCATCCACGCCTCGGATCTCGCTCCCGATATCCTGTCACTCTCCGTACCGGTATCCGACCTGCATATACAGGACCGACTGAAAAAAAATCGTCTCTGGGCGCTGCACACCATGACGGCGAGCATTGAACTGGCCAGAGAGATGGGAATGGCTGTGTCGATTGGCTTTGAAGACGCAACCAGGAGTGACCCCCATTTTTTAGTGCAAATGGCCAAGGCGGCAGAGCGACATGGCGCAGTAAGAATCCGACTCGCCGATACCGTGGGCATTGCCTCCCCCACTCAGTTCACAGCCCTTATCACCACTCTGCAAAAGGCGCACATCAGCTGCCTGCTGGCCGTGCATACCCATAACGATTTCGGCATGGCTACGGCAAATGCCATCGCGGCTCTTGAAGCCGGGGCCTCATCCGTTGATGCAGTTGTTTTGGGATTGGGGGAACGGACCGGCTGCGCCCGACTCGAGGAGATTGTCGGCTACCTCAATCTGGCCAGAGGAGTACAAAGTTTAAAAGCTGAATTCCTGAAACCACTGGCCCGCTATGTTGCCGAAATTACCGGCAGGACTATCGCCGGCAACCGACCGGTTATCGGGGAGGATATCTTTGCCTGCGAAACCGGTCTCCACCTGCAGGGCCTGCAAAATAAACCGGAAACCTATGAGCCGTTTAACCCGGAAAAAGTCCAGGCCGAGCGTAAACTTCTTTTTGGCGCCAAAAGCGGCCGCCAGGCAATTCTCCAACGCATGAGCCAGCTGGATGCCGCCTTTGCCAACCACCTCTCCGAAGGGGCGATACAGACGATCCGCGACACGGCAACCAGACTCCAGCGCCCCTTAAGCGATGCGGAACTTATCCAACTTTGTAACTATTCAGGTAGGTGCTAGAAACCTGATAATACCACAGACTCTAACTGTTCATCAG